>JBCDEX010000036.1:0-11800 GCA_039178995.1 Pseudomonadota bacterium
ATTGGTTTCTTTGATGATGACGTACAAGCTTTTAATGTCGTTGTTACACACTTTAGATACATCCACCTTCATCCCCGCTTGTGCCATGCGAGACAGTTTAGTGACCGGAAAGATGAGCTTGCTTGAGTCCATCCAACGCATAGCAAGGCTACGGCCTTTGGCGTCTTTGTACGCGACCCAGTCCATGCCCATTTCTTTGGCGTAAATTTCACCGAGCATCACACCCATGGCTTTGAGCTGTTTGGGCTGTTTTTTGGTGACGACTTTCTTATCCAGCAAGGCCTGTAATAACGGCAAGTCGTGGCTGCGAGCCCCATTAAGGGTTTTGCCCAAGTGCTGTTTACTGAGTCCGTTGATGACGCTTTTCTGAGCGTTGATCCATTGCTTGTCTTTACTGTTCAAGGGCTGAATATCAGCGCCGGCAAATGAAGGTGCTGATAGAAAACCCATGGCACTCAGACACAGCATCAATAAAAAGTGACGATTGAGTATGCTCATATTGGCTCCTGTTACGTTATGTGATCAAAACCAATTCATGATGAATGTGCTTGGTGTGAGCTGATTCATGACATCAAAATGGCTATTCGCTTAAACGTGTTGTTTTAAGTCATTGTATTGCTTAGTCCATTATATTCTATGATAGTTCCTTTAAATCATAAGGCAATGACTTAAATAAGTGGATATGACAATAAATAAAGGGGTTGATCGGTCGATGTCAGGGCGTCATTAAGTTCGTTGAGGTCCCCAATCAGCTCACAATGTTGGCGCGCACGACTCACGCCGGTGTAAATGAGCTTACGCTCCAGTAAGTTACGTTGGTTATCGCTGTTTGTCGGGGGGATGACAAACCATAAGGTATTAAATTCAGATCCCTGAGATTTATGCACCGTCATGGCATAGGCGCTCTCATACTCTGGTAAATGCGTGACCGGAATGCACAGCATGTTGGCCTGTGAAGCGGTACGTGTCGAAGACGCGTCTCGATGAATGAAATGCGCATTGAGATGGTCGTTTTTGTCGTCGGCGAGAATCAGTCCCATGTCGCCGTTGAACAGCCCTAAGTCGTAATGGTTCTCTTTGATGATGATGCGCTGCCCTACAAACGCACGGCGTTCTGTTACATTATATTGAGAGCCATCGTATTGAGAACCTCCGCACAGCGAGGTTTCGACGGCACGATTGAGCTGGTGCACACCAAACTCGCCTTCGCGAAACGGCGTTAACACCTGAAATTCATGAAAGCGTTGTATTTTTTCCAATGGATCAACAGCGTCATCCAATAACCAGACACGTTCTTGATGATAGCGTTCGACAATGCGTTGCAACGTGGTGTCTGGATTTAACGCCAGCGGGGTGAAGTGAAGTGAACCGTCATTGGCGTTAAGCAACAGCTTGGTTAATGACGACGATTGATCCAATTGGTTTAGGCCACTCAACAGCTGAGCAATGTCAGACTGAACGGGGAAACGGTATTGCTTTGATAAATGCGTGATGCAATCGCGGTGCTCAGACTGTTGAAGTGCCTCAATAACGTTGCCATGATCCACCGCGGGCAGTTGATTGTGATCACCCAAGCAAATGATTTTACAGTTCGGTTTCAGCGCATTTAATGTGGCGCTGAACAGCTCTGAACTCATCATTGAGATTTCATCAACGATGAGCACATCACACGTCAGCGGATTGTGTTGGTCGTGAATAAAGCGTTGCTGCTTTGTCGAGTACCCGAGTAACCGGTGCAGTGTTTTGGAATAACATTTGGCATGACGTAAGTAAGACTGTTGCTCTCCTGACACGGTGTCAATTTGAGCGTGGATGCTTTGCGTTAATCGTGCCGCGGCTTTACCCGTGCTGGCCGCCAATGCAATTGACAGCGACCCCGAGTCGGCGAGCAGCGCATCAATGATGCTGAATACGGTATTGGTTTTACCGCTGCCAGGACCTCCCGTGATCACGCTGAACGAGTGAGACAGTGCGTGTTCGCATGCGCGACGTTGATCGTCGTCTAGTTGTGTGTGTTGTTGTAGTGTCTTTAGATGTTTGTCAGATAACGCCGTGGGGGTCGTGATCCTGGCGGTCAGTTGTTCTTGGATACGACGCTGAGTTAACAATTGACGTTGAAAGCAGACAATTCCGTACGTGTGGCTGAGCACAATGGGGCGATTGACGGGTACATTGAGCGCATCGGTAAACGTGACCCAGCTGTGATCTTGACAGCGCTGGATCAGTTCGTCGGGCGTGATGTCTAATGAGTTCAAGGCATCTTGTGTGACGTCATGGAATAAGGTGTGCTGTAAACATGCCAGTTGCGCGCAGACGTGATCCAGCGGTAAGGTATCGTGACCTGTCTTTTGTGCGCGATGTAAGATCAGACATAGAAGCATGATGAGATCGCGCGTGGATGCGTCATCCGCAGGCAGCATTTGATCGTTGTAACGGCATAAATGAAGATCAATCGAGGTCAACAGCAGATCGTTGGCGTGTTGTTCAATGCGAGAGAGCAGTGTCATGGAAGTACTCCATGTTCAAATAGACGGTCCAATGCGGTTATCAATGCGACTGGGGGCTTGTCGAAAAAGACACCTGTGTGCTCAGACTCCAACAACGACGACTCGGCGACACCGCGTAAAAATAAATACACGCTGCCTCCCATATGCTGTTCATAATCGTAGACGTCGCCCATGCGTTGGCGCAATAATCGATGTATTGCCAAGGTGTATAAAATGTATTGCACATCGTATTTGTGTTCCGATATGGCGCGTTGCATGTTAGCGTGGTCGTAATCGTTTTGTGATGGACCCAGGTAGTTGGATTTGTAATCCAAAATATAATATCGCTGATTGTGCTCAAACAATAAATCAATGTACCCCGTCAATAAGCCCGACAAAATGGTCGCGTTCAGGTCGGAGTCGGTGTTCAAATAGCCATGCTGTTTGAGTAAGCGACTCACATCATGTGCAGCGCATGGTTGCTTAATGGATACGTAAAACTGCATTTCTGATTGGTAGCATCCCGCTTGAATGGTGCTCAAACTGACAGAATCTGTTGAGTCGGACGCTGGTAACAGCGATGTGTTCAGGGTGTCTGTGATCCACTCTTCCAGCAGTTTGAGATGAGGCGGTTGTATGTTTAAGAGCTGACTTTGCGCCGACTCCGCTTCGATGGCGTGACGGATTTGTGAGGAGGTCGTGTTGTTATCCACTGCGTCATCACTGGCAACATCGTCATGGGTAGAGTCGACCGGCGTTAATGCACCAAACTCAATGTGCTCAAACAAGGTGTGCAACCATTGACCAATTAAAGGACCTTTTGGGAAATTAAATCTGGAGTATGCGACAGGTGTGTCGTCAGGGCGGTCGGCCTGATAGTCAATATACGGCGACCATTCATCTGCGCCTTGGTATTCATTCACAGATGGCTCATCGTTGACCCGAGGTTTGGGCGTGGATGAATGGCTGGCTAGTTTTGAATAGCTTAGCACGTTCCATGTTTGACGCACCGTGGGCGCTGTTGGAGGCGAGATCAACTCGGACGTTGTGGTTGAAGTGCTTCTGTTCTCAAACGATGGATTTGTGATGCTTGAAGCTTTATTAGACGGCTCGTTTGATGTGTCCAGCGATTCGTAATCAGTATGTATGTCGCTGCCAACGAGTTTGTAATCAATCGATTTGTGTTGCGCTAATACTGAGAGCGTGTCTTCGATGTCTGTAAATAGGTGCAAACCATTGTTTGGTATGCCAAGTACACTCGCCAATGCCGATTTTGAAAGCTCGCTTGTGTTAGCTAGCCCCACATAGCAGGCATATTTTGCCCGTGTGAGTGCGACATACAGCAAGCGAATGTCTTCCGCCAAAGACTCTTTATCCAGCTGTTCTTTCCGTGTATATGAGGATGTGTCGAAATTAATTTCTTGGGTGTATTCGCCATGTTCATTTTTGCTATGAACCACGATGCCGTCGGCCTTTTTGTAGTCGCAGGCATACGGATAAAACACAATGGGAAACTCCAAGCCTTTACTCGAGTGAACGGTGACGATGTTCACCAGCGATTGATCGTTGTCTAAGCGCAGCACCTCATGCTCGGATTGTTGTTCAAGTGAATCGTTGAGCGCCAATTCAATGTTGTTTGAAAGCGCGTCGTGTGTCTGCTGAGGGGTGATGAGATGCGTGCTTTGTTCCTGTAATAGCTCAGACAAATGCGTGATGTCTGCAATCCAGCGCAAGCCGTTTTGAAGGGTTAAGAGTCGCTCGTAAACCGCATCGGTTAAGCACCAATGCTCAATCATGCTGGCAATTCCGTAACGGTTCCAATGTGTCTGATAACGTGCAAATTGGTGCGATGTCGCTAAGACATCGTTCGCGCTGAAATTGGTTTCCGACAAGCTGTCTCGTGTGCCTTGATAAAAATGTGAACTCAGGGCTGTTTTAATGTACGTGACGTTTTCAGGCTCTAAAAAAGCGCGCAATACATAGCTCAGTTCACGTGCGCAATCGGTCTTATACACGCTGTTGTTTTCAAGAAAGGCACTGGCGATTCTGTGTTTTAACAGCGCCGATTGTATCTCTCTTGCTTGGGGTCGACTGCGCGCTAGAATACAAATGTCTCGGCTGTTGATGGGATGGTTATTCACCGTCATTTGGTCATCGGACAGCATGTCCTGAATGGTCTGAGCACAGTGCGCGAACAGCGCATCCGTGGCATGGCCTTTTTGTGATTTTTTGTCATCGGCAACATCTCTGTCATGGTGCAGAAAGAATTGGAAATGTGTTTCATGCTCTGCGTGAGGGGCTAAAACGCCGTGCAATGGTTGACCTGCTTTGATGTGTGCTTGTGAGTCCACCGGCATAAAGGGAATGGCAGGATTTAAGAACGGATTGTCTTGATGGGAAAAAATTGCATTGCATGCAGACACCATCGCAGCCGATGAGCGCCAGTTACTTTCCATGTGGAAAATTCGGTCCTCATCAATGCGTTGTTTGGCATTAATGTAGGTGTATAAATCCGCACCTCGGAATTTATAAATGGCTTGCTTCGGATCGCCAATTAATACCAAGGATAAATCCGCTTGCCCATGATACAGCGTACTGAAAATTTCATATTGAGATTGATCGGTGTCTTGAAATTCATCAATGAGCGCCACAGGGTATTGTGTCCGCACCGTGGTTAAAAAATCGTCGTTTTGTTTCAGTGCGTTCTCTAACTTATGCAACACATCGCTTGAATACATCAGCTGTTGTTGCTCTTTTATCTCACGCCAGCGTTTGCGCAGCTGCAACGTAATCCATTGATGCAACTTGATGTCGCTTTCTGTTGAGCCACGTTCCTGCAAGCGATCAATCTGCGCAATGATGGGAAGGTTGTCGGGCGGATTGTCTTTGTGTTTTTTGGCTATTTGCTTGTGGATGCCGTCGCTGCTGAAAAATTTGAACAAAGGGTCTTCAGGTGGTATCACTGAAAATCGATTGTTGCAAAATGCACTGACTGTTTGAATGCGTTTTGTGTACAGGTTGGCGCGATTGATGCACGGTTGCGAAAAAAACTGTGAAATCTCATTTTCTTGCTCAAGCCATATGGTTTTGAATGCCAGTAGATCTCGATAGTAAGGTGATTCAAACAGAGACTCAAAATCAGTGTCTTCGTCGACCATAAGCTGATTAATGGAGGTGAATGCATGCGTGTCCAGAACGGGTTTGAACGACTTGCTGAATGTGTCAAAAGACGACCAATGACTGTGAATGACAGCGGTTTGCAGTTCGCTGTTGTCGTTGCTGTGTAACTGTCGCCACATATCTCGAAGCACGCTGTCGATGTTGTGTCGATTGTCGATTTCAAACTGTAAGGCGGTGTTTTGTTCTAAGGCGAACACATTGTTTTTGATCAAGCGATTGCAAAAACTGTGCAAGGTGAAAATACTGGCTTGATCAATTAACACACTGGCGAAGCGTAATCGGTTGCACGCGTTTTCCAATTGATCGTGTTGCTCAAACGACGCGCGCAAGCTGACCAAAAAGCCATCTGGAGAGAGTGCGTTGTCATCAATAAAGTACGCGAGGCATTCTTGAATACGCTGATGAATACGTTCTTTTAGCTCAAAGGTGGCGGCGTTGGTAAACGTGAGGACGAGTATTTGATCGACGGGTAAGGCACGTTCAAATCCGTTGATGTGTTGTTCTGTTCCATCGGACGGATCGTTTACGTGCCCCAGAACCAGACGTAAATACAAGTTGGCGAGCGAATAAGTTTTTCCAGTACCGGCACTGGCTTCAATCAAACACACGTCAGAAAAATGGAACGACAGGGCATCAAACGGCACGCTCATGATTTCGCTCCCCGTGATGTTTTCTTAGGCAGACGCTCGATTAATGGCGCTAAAAGGCTCAGTGCGGTGTCGTGAAATTCAGTGCTGCGAATGATGGACTCAGAAACGCAAAACGACGTCGCCAATTCAGGACTCAAATGGTGTGCTTTGAGCGCCGCATTCGCGGCGTTGTCAGCGTCTTGATCGCGTGCATAAGAGGTTGCGTAGGCAAAACTGAGCGACACATCGAACGGCACGTATTCGTGTTGTGCGCGCAGGAAGGTGTCGACGTACTGATTGAGCAGGCCTTTGGCGGTGGTGGCATCCAGAGCATCGAATGCGATGAATTTGCTGTTGTTACTCTCGACGTACACCAAACGACTCGTGGCGTTCGGGAGCACACAGCAGGCGGTTAAGTGCATTAACCATAAGTTGATGTGATCGCGAGGTTTGACGTTGCTGGCTTTGAACGCAATTAAGTGTGAGCCTGAATGCACAGGAAGCTGAGCGTGCAATGCGGTGTGATCGAGCGCAATCGTGTGCTGTTCAATCACCGGCGGCGTAGGGCTTATCAAATCACTGTTGGCCACGGCGTCTTTGGCCAGTGTGTTGAGTGTATTAATCGACACCACGGCGTGTTGTGTGTCCGGTGTGTCGGCTTGCAATGCCATCATGTCATGCCATTCATCGTCGGGCGTGCCGTTTAAAATCGCTTGAACGGCCTCTTTAAAGTACTGTGCTTTGTGCAGTCCGAGCTCAAACGCTAACGGCTCGTCGTCGTCAATGTGGGATGAGGTGATGTCGAGCAGCACATTGTGTGTGCGCAGTGTGTGTTTTGAGTTGTTTTTATAAAACGCAATCAGACGAGACAGTTCAATGTGTCGCGGTGGATTGGGCGTCTCAGCGGACGTGTTTGCAGTGTCAGATTGTGCCGCCTGTGGCAAAGCATTCCAATCGTGTGATCGTTTGAGTTGTGTATTGCTTGCATCGGCGGAGTTGGACGGGTGCAGCACGCTGGCGCATAAAAAATCACGTTGTTTGAAGTTCATGGGGGCACGTGACTGAATGTCGCTTGACGTAAAGTACTGAGGATTGAAGGCGTGCAATGCGTGTTCTTGGAACACCGCGTGATGACCACCATGACAGCTGTGATCCAAATAGTGAATCAATTCTTGAATGAACGACGACGGGTTGAGTGGACTGTTGTCCTTAATGTTGCGTCCAATGTAGCTGATGTGCAGGCAGTCTTGTGCCGACACAATGGCTTGTAAAAATTGGTGCGCATCTTCCTCTCGGCGTGAACGGTCACCAATCTGGCTCGGTGTGTGATTCATCAAATTAAACTCGACGCGAGTGTCGGGCGCAGGGTATTCGCCGTCGTTCATTCCAATCAAACAAATGACTTTAAACGGAATGCCTCGCATGGGCAGCAAGCTGGTGAGGTTTATTTTCCCAGACATTAATTGAAAGCTTTGAGTCGGTTTCGACAGACGTTCGTTTAATAAAGACTGAATCAGCTCCAAGGACACCGGCGTGTTGTAAGTGTTGAGTTCGGCCGACTGAGTGATGTCACTCAAAATATGTTGCAGTTGTTGCAGCGCAAATTGATCGTGATGACGATGGTATTGCATGTTGTCGGCATCGAAAAACGTGTTGAGTAATTCAACAAATAATTGCGTCCATTGAGCGATGGGTTTGGGTTTCGACAGACGCTGACGCAGTGCGTTCAATGCGTGTAAAAAATCAAACCAACGCCCCCACAATCCTTCGGTACTCGGCGTGATGGCAGGGTGCGCCAGTTGGTTTTGGAATGGGGTCGTCTCGGTCTCCATCATCAATCCAAGCACGCTGCGTTGCATCGCATTGGACCAGGTGAACTTAGACGAAGTCGGCACGTCGTATTGCGCTTTATCCTCTGCATCCCACGCCCAATGCACGCCCAACGTGTCAATCCATTGGGTAATCAAATCGCGGTCGCTGTCATCAAACCCCCAGCGTTCATGCACCGTGGGTTGTTGCAGCAATTGCACAATGTGAGAGGCTTTGAATCGATGCTTTCCGATGTTGATGAGGTTGATAAAGTTCTCGACCAAGGGCGAATCACTGAGCAAGTTGGTGTCCGACACCGCCATGGGCAAATACCCAGATTCGTTCGGGTTCACACCAAATACGTGACCAATATGTTGCGCATACAATGACGGATCAGGGGTCATGATCAGTACGTCGTCGGGGCGTAACGAATCGTCCAAGGCAAAACAGCGCAGCAGTTGATTGTGCAACACTTCCAGTTCACGCACGCGACTATGGCACGCGTGAATCTGCAACGAGTGATCGTTGTCAGCGATCACATGCCCGTGTTCGTGCGTTGCGTCCGCGCGGGATATGGGTTGATCAAACCAACTGTCCATTTGGCCGGCAAACGTGAGCTGGCGAATCTCATATTGAGTGTATTTGAGTACGCTCTCTTGTGCTAAATCGGGCTCTTCAAATTCGTTGTCGTCGAGTACCCAGTTGTGTTGCTCCATCTCATTGAGCTGTTCCGCCAGCTGTTTGATCGGGCCAGACATCGAGGCGACCAAGGGGTTGCCTTCGCAAAAATGCAAATCACTCCAGTCTACGTGGTTGTCATCGTTTGTTGCAGACTCTGACGCCAGGCTGGTATGACTTTGAATCCACGCTTGTTTTCGGGTGCTTTGCAAATCTGAAAAATAATGAGCGCTCGGTGTTTGCACAAACACGTGCACGTCGATGTGCTGAGACAAGGCTTGAAGCATGTGCAGATGCTGTGGCGGCAACGACGACAAACCAAACACAAACAATGGCTGTACGCTGACGCATTCGGGTGGCGTGCTGTGACGCAGCGCCGCGAGTGTTTGATCGTTCAGTTGCACACGATGGCTGGCGCGCTTCGGGTCCGTTTGACGCGCAATCAGCAATCGCCACAATTCGGCTTGCCACGATTCATTCGGGGAGTGGATGTCCGTGGGAGTGTTGGCTTCCCAGTGGCGCAGCCAATCGGGGCGAAACACCAAGTATTGATCGTAGACATCGGCCATGGTTTGGCAAAACTGAAACTGCATCAATTGCGCCTGACTTGAGCTGTGTTGCGCGTGCAATCGCGACACATAGGACGCAACAAAGTCAGGAAGCGTTGACTCTTCGAGCGCCAGTTGCTCGTCGAGCAGCTGCATCAATTGCCAGCTCATGCTGGGTTTGGTGAAGGCATTGGTGCGTTCTAAGGTGTCGGCGTCAACGCATTGGCCGTACAGCGACCAAATGAAGCTCGCGGGCATGGGAAAAGACAGATTGGCGATCACACCCAGTTCGTGCGCCAATTTCACTTGCAGCCACTTTTCCATGGCGGGGCTTTGCACCAGTATGTTTAAACGCTCGAACAGGCTTAACGAATGAGAGGCATATACATCCGTCAGCTGCGTTGTTAAGTGCTGATACAGGGTGTCGAGTGAGCATGACTGGTAAATGTGAATCATAAAATCATTATTATCCTATGAGGTCATTGTATACTGTGGTCGCGTGAGCGTCACTCGATAAGTGGTTGGCAGTGACTGACGTAGGCGCTGGATAATTTAGGTGGTAGATCACTTAGGTTTTATATAACAATACAAGCGCAGGAGCGTGATGCGATGAGCGAGACAATTTATGTTGGCATGGGCTGTTTTTGGGGCGCAGAGCGTCGTTTTTGGCAGCAGGCGGGGGTGCTTGAAACATCGGTTGGCTACGCGGGCGGACAACGAGAACACCCAACCTATGAGAACGTGTGCAGCGGTGCGACCGGTCATGCGGAGGTGGTGGCGGTGAGGTTTGATCCAGCTCAGACGTCATTAGCGGCATTGCTCAAGGTCTTTTGGGAAAGCCATGATCCCACGCAAGGCATGCGTCAGGGCAACGACATTGGAACCCAGTATCGCTCGGTTATTTACACCACGAGTGCCGAGCAGCACGAGGCGGCGCTGAATTCCAAGGCGCTCTATCAGCAAGGCTTAACGGCGGCAGGGCTGGGTACTATCACCACTGAGATTGAACCCGCTCCGACGTATTACTTGGCGGAGCCGTATCATCAGCAGTATTTGAAAAAGAACCCCAACGGCTATTGTGGCTTGCGCGGTACGGGAGTCAGCTGCGCCATTTAATGTTGCAGCCCAAACTGGGATGCTGCTCTGGGTTGATGTCGCGTCCTGCGATCAAGTCCTCCAACGCCTGCGCCAAATCTTGACCGGTGATGGGGTGACCGTCACCGGGTCGTGACGCATCAAATTGACCTCGATAAACGCAGGCTAAGTCGTTGTCGAATAGATAAAAATCGGGTGTGCACGCGGCATCATAGGCTTTGGCAATTGCTTGCGTCTCGTCAAATAGGTAGGGAAATTTGAAGCCGTATTGCTGCGCAAAGTGCGTCATTTTTTCGGGCGCATCTTGTGGGTAATTTTCGGGATCGTTGGCGGAGATGGCGATCACGCTAATGCCTCGATCCATCACGCGATTGGCCAGCGCGGTTAACGGCTCAATCAGATGAATAACAAACGGACAGTGGTTGCAAATGAACATCACTAAGGTGCCGTTGTCACCGGTAAGATCATCCAACGATAGACGCTGTTGAGACACAGTATCGAGTAAGGTGAAAGGCGGTGCAGTGAGCCCTAGAGGCATCATATTGGAGAGGGTTCTGGTCATGCTGAGCTCCTGAATACAGTCGCTTACGCGGCGAATGATTGTTGTGAATGAATCGAATCAAACATTATCATACTTTTACACTTATGGACTGCGCTTTGGCATGAAATTAGGTATTATGCACGCTTTTATACTTTACTGATAACGCAAGGAAAGACCATGACGTTTTTGACTCAAAACACACGCCATTTACACCGCGCAGCTAAGCTGATTGTGAGCGCTGCGCTGGCTAGCAGTATGTTGGTGTTAACGGCTTGTAGTGGCTCGAGTGGTAACACACAGTCACAGCAACGTGTGTATAAACCACGACCTGCGGACTTCCCAGCAGAGATCCCATATCGTGGGCGTGCTGTGATCAAAGGTAAGGTTGCAAAAGTTGTACGTTGTCCATCGGGTGCACGTTGTTTGGTCGGTAATCACATTGTGGTGGTGTCGCCACGCATGACACGTCGTAACTTTGGCATGCGCGGATTGATGGTGTTTCCACCGAACGTAAATCAATTTCAAGTCGGTCAAGTGTATCGCTTTAATTTCCACAATGGACAATACCGGGGAGTGACTCCTCAGTAACAGGTTCTCTTGTCGAATACGATGCGCTTAAGGCCCAGTCTGTTTTGTTGTGAGACTGGGTTTGTTTTATCTGAGAACATCATCTGATTCAGCTGTCATCCAACGCATTGGAAGAAATGACCCGAATTTCAGATATTGGTAAACTAAAGCCATCAACGTCAGTGAAATATGACGTGATAGGATGACATGTTGTCTGTACCCATTAACAATAAGAAGTGTCGCAATGAGTGAATTTAACATACTGTC
>JBCDEX010000037.1:0-11586 GCA_039178995.1 Pseudomonadota bacterium
TGCGACCGCAAGCCATGCCCTAAGCCAGCATGGCTTGTTTCTTTTTGGCACATAATATTAAACAGACAATGGTGAATGATCATGGCTAAAGAATACGCTCGACCACAACGGGTTGCAGATTTTATTCAGCGTGAATTGGCAATGCTTATTCAACAAGAAATCCGAGACCCTCGCATCAGTTTTGTCAGTGTAACGGGCGTGGATGTGAGTCGTGATTTGTCATCAGCAAAAGTACACGTCACGTTTTTGCAAGAAGAGGAAGAGCGCAAAGAGGCTCAACGTGAAGAACGCGTTCGAATTTTAAACAAAGCGGCGGGCTTCTTGCGTTCGCATCTGGCGCGAGAAAGCACAATGCGCCACATTCCTCAAATTCGATTTTATTTCGACACCAGCATCGAGCGAGGCAGCCATTTGACCAACCTCATCAATAAAGCCGTGTCGGAAGACGAATCCAATTACGAGAATGAATCGGAGTAAATTTCCTTATTTTTCTCCGTTGAACCACTTACTTTTTCTTCATCGCATTTAACAACGCAGACGCCATGGCATTGTTGTTTGCGCTGGCCTTTCCCTGACGAGCTGTGTTACTTCGTTTTTTTTCTTGGTGCGACTTCTTGTTGGCATTACGCGTGTCTGAGCGGTCAGGCAGCTCGGCGTCGAGTCGCATGGTGAGGCTAATGCGTTTTCGATAGGTGTCCACTTCCAATACTTTGACTTTAACAATGTCGCCTGCTTTGACGATGGTTCGAGGGTCTTTGACAAAGATGTTGGAGAGCATCGAAATGTGCACAAGCCCATCTTGATGAACACCAATATCAACAAACGCGCCAAAATTTGCCACGTTGGTGATGACGCCCTCTAAGTGCATACCTGGTTTCAGGTCGCTAATTTTCTCAACGCCGTCTTTAAACTGAGCAGTTTTAAACTCAGGCCGTGGGTCTCTTCCAGGTTTTTCCAGCTCCGATACAATGTCCTTGACGGCAATGACCCCCGTCGACTCCGTGACAAATTCTTGAGGATTGATTTGAGATAAAAAAGCTTTGTCACCAATCAGTGAACTTAAATCGCGTGCGTTATTGTGCGCAATGGATTCAACCACTGGATAGGATTCTGGGTGAACACAGGACGCGTCAAGCGGGTTGTCTCCGTTCATGATTCGTAAGAACCCCGCTGCTTGTTCAAATACTTTAGGTCCTAAGCGTGAGACCTCAAGCAGTTGAGTTCGGTTTTTAAATTCACCGCGTTGTCGTCGAAATTGCACGATGTTACTTGCGGTGCTGGGAGTTAAGCCAGAAACGCGTGTTAATAGTGGCTCTGAGGCCATGTTTAAATCCACGCCGACGGAGTTTACACAATCTTCGACAGCGGCATCCAGTTCTTTAGACAATTTGACTTGATTGACGTCGTGTTGGTATTGGCCAACACCAATGGCTTTGGGCTCGATTTTAACGAGCTCAGAGAGTGGGTCTTGTAAGCGACGGGCGATGGAAATAGCGCCGCGAATGGTGACGTCTAAATCAGGGAATTCTTGAGAGGCGAATGCCGAGGCAGAGTATACAGACGCGCCGGCTTCACTAACCATGATTTTTTGCGCTCTGATGTCAGAGTGCTTAGACAATAGCTCGGCGGCTAAGGTGTCTGTTTCTCTGGATGCGGTTCCATTGCCAATGCTGATTAACTCAACGGAATGTTGTTTGCATAAGTTAGCCAATGTCTGAAGTGCTTGGTCCCATTGCTTTTGAGGTGGGTGAGGGTAGATCGCGCAGTGATCCAATACATTGCCTGTGGCGTCGACAACCGCGACTTTGACGCCCGATCGAAAGCCAGGGTCTAATCCCATGGTGACCTTTGGGCCTGCAGGTGCTGCGAGTAATAAATCTTTTAGGTTGGCTGAAAACACCTTGATGGCATCGTGTTCTGCTTCGATGCGTTTTTCAATCATTAAGTCGGATTCGATTTGATGATTTAACTTCACTTGCCACGTCCAATTCATAACCTTGCTCAGGAAGTCATCAGCAGGGCGTTGTTGGTGTGTGTAATTAAAGTGGGAATAAATAAGGCTGACACAAGGGTGTGTGATTGGCTTGTCGTCAGCGGGGGGGTCGATGTCGATGGAGACGTTTAAAAATCCTTCGTTACGTCCACGTAAACAGGCAAGTAATCGATGCGATGGGATGTTGGAGAGTTTTTCTGAGAATTCAAAATAGTCCTCAAATTTTTCGGCTTCATCGGCCTTGTCAGGGTCGCGAATGGTGCTGATGACGCTGGCGTTTGAGCGCATGTATTGCCTAAGTGATTCCAGTAGGCTGGCGTCTTCGGAAGCGCGCTCCAGTAAAATGTGCAATGCGCCGTCCAACGCGGTTTTGGTGTCGTTGATTCCTGCATCCACATTGAGGTATGTCTGAGCTAAAATCTCTGGGTCCAGTGAGGGGTCATCAAACAGTTGGCTGGCCAAAGGTTCCAAGCCGGCTTCAATGGCAATTTGCGCCTTGGTACGACGCTTCGGTTTGTAGGGCAGGTACAGGTCTTCTAATTGCGTTTTGGTGCTGGCGCTTAACACCGCGGTTTTTAACACGTCCGTTAGTTTTCCTTGCTGCTCGATGCTGTTCAAAATGGTGCTGCGACGCTCATCAAGTTCTCGCAAATAACCCAGTCGTTCATGTAGGTTGCGCAATTGCGCATCGTCCATGGCGCCGGTCATGTCTTTTCGATAGCGCGCGATGAACGGCACGGTGGCGCCTTCGTCTAATAGCGCAATCACGGCATGGATGTGAGAGATGTTGAGATTCAATTCCTCGGCGAGGCGATTCGGTATCGGAGATGTCATAAATGCGCTGTCTATGGGTTGTTATGTGGCGGTTAATTATAAGAAAAAAGCATTCATTTAACAGGCTTGTAAATTGATTTTTTTCATTAGCGGTGTGTTTTTTATAGCAGTGGAGATGACTTTCAAAGAAGTTGTGGAGATGAGAAGATGCACGAGCAAATACTTGACTATTTTTGTCGGGTAATTGTATACTGGTCGCTTATAAAAGTTACGAATGTTGGCGACGCAGGCGACATAAATACGGTTACGATTATGAAATTAACGACAAAAGGGCGCTACGCTGTGACGGCGATGTTGGATTTGGCGCTGAACAGTACACAAGACCGACCGGTGTGTTTGGCCGATGTGTCTGAACGTCAGGGCATTTCGTTGTCGTATTTAGAGCAATTGTTTGTTAAATTGCGCCGTCGTTCTCTGGTGAACAGCATCAGAGGGCCTGGCGGAGGCTACTATTTAGCCAAGTTACACGACGATATTTCAGTGGCCGACATTATCAATGCGGTCGATGAGCGCATTGATGCCATGAGTTGTGGTGGAAACTCCGATTGTCACGATGGAAAAATGTGTTTGACGCATTCTTTGTGGCATGACCTAAGTGAGCGAATACATGAATTTTTAAATGAGATCAGTTTGGGGGCGTTGGTCGACCGCCAAAAAGGCAATGCCCATTGGAGTGCGGATGAGGTGCTCGAAGAACCGATTAAAGTTATGTGACGATAGAGACTTTTTTATAACCATTAGATGATTTGTTAAGGCGACGACGTAATGAGATTACCCATATATTTTGACTATGCAGCAACCACTCCTGTTGATCCACGGGTGGTCGACGCGATGACGCAATGCTTGTCATTGGAAGGGAATTTTGGAAACCCCGCATCGCGTTCACACGCTTTCGGTTGGCAAGCAGAAGCAGCCGTTGAAGAAGCGCGTGAGCAAGTTGCTTCGTTGATCAATGCCGATCCACGAGAAATTGTGTGGACTTCAGGTGCAACCGAATCGGATAATTTGGCGATTAAGGGCGTGGCGCACTTTTATCATAGCAAAGGCAAGCACATCATCACCTCTAAGATTGAGCACAAAGCGGTCTTGGATACGTGTCGTCAATTAGAACGTGAAGGGTATGAATTGACGTACTTAGAGCCGAATGAAAAAGGTATTGTGTCGCCAGAAAGCGTTGAAGCAGCATTGCGCGACGACACCATTTTGGTGTCATTAATGCACGTGAATAATGAAATCGGTGTGGTCAATGATTTGGCGAGTATCGGTCAATTAACACGTGATCGAAAAATTTTATTCCATGTCGATGCAGCGCAAAGTTGTGGGCGAGAAGTGGTAGACGTGCACGCCATGAACATTGATTTGTTGTCGATGTCTGCCCATAAAATGTACGGGCCGAAAGGCATTGGGGCTTTGTATGTACGCCGTAAGCCGCGCGTACGTTTGGAAGCGCAAATTCACGGCGGAGGTCATGAGCGCGGCATGCGTTCGGGTACATTAGCGACGCATCAATTGGTTGGATTTGGTAAAGCCGCTGAAATAGCGCGTGCTGAGTTAGCCAAAGATCGCGAGCACGTGACGCAGTTACGTGAGCGTTTTTGGAACGGCATTCAATCAATGGATGAAGTTCATATCAATGGCGATATTGAACAACGTACGCCGAGTAATTTGAATGTTAGTTTTGCGTTTGTTGAAGGGGAATCGTTGTTAATGGCGTTGAAAGATTTAGCAGTTTCATCTGGTTCAGCGTGTACATCGGCTAGTTTGGAGCCGTCTTATGTATTAAGAGCGTTGGGTCTGAATGATGAAATGGCGCACAGCTCAATTCGTTTTTCATTCGGTCGGTTTACCACCAACGAAGAAGTGGATTTTGCAGTAGAACAAATTAAAGTGGCGGTTGATAAATTGCGTCAAATGTCGCCGTTATGGGAGATGTTTAAAGACGGCATCGACTTGGACAGTATTGAGTGGGCAGCGCATTAATCGGTGTCTCAAACGACATAAACTATACAACAGAAATAGAGTAGCTACACAGTACTACGTATGACAACATTAGATGCCATTCGTGAAGAGGAATGGCATGACTTAGAATCAGAGGAAATACCATGGCTTACAGTGATAAAGTATTGGATCATTATGAAAATCCACGCAACGTTGGCAATTTAGATAAAGACGACGAGCAAGTGGGTACGGGCATGGTTGGAGCACCTGCCTGTGGTGACGTGATGCGTTTGCAAATCAAGGTGAACGACGACGGCGTGATCGAAGATGCGAAGTTTAAAACGTATGGCTGTGGATCAGCAATTGCGTCCAGCTCATTGTTAACCGAATGGGTCAAAGGCAAAACCTTGGATGAGGCGGTGTCGATTACCAATACTGAGATCTCAGAAGAGTTGGCGTTGCCTCCGGTAAAAATTCATTGCTCGGTATTGGCTGAAGATGCCATTAAAGCAGCGGTTAAAGATTTAAAAGACAAGCAAGGCAACGCGTAATTAAGCACTGCGATGCAAAAGTAAACGATTTCATTTTTTTGAACAGTACAACTTGAGTAGGCAGTTATGGCAGTCACAATGACACAATCAGCAATCGATCATGTGTCTCGCTCATTGGATGCGCGAGGCAAAGGCATTGGCTTACGTTTGGGTGTTAAAACAACCGGTTGTTCCGGTCTGGCGTATGTGCTGGAGTTTGTCGATGAGCCAAATCCAGAAGACAATGTGTTTGATGTGTCGGGAATTCGTGTGGTGATTGACCCAAAAAGTTTGGTGTATTTAAACGGCACTCAGTTGGATTTTGTAAAAGAAGGCCTTAATGAAGGGTTTGAGTTTTCCAACCCAAATGCAGAAGGCGAGTGTGGTTGTGGGGAAAGTTTTACGGTCGCATGACTGGTTTAATTCGTCTACATCAAGGTCATCAAATGATGCAATTTGTTAAGGCGACCGTCTTATGACATTTGAACAAAACTATTTTCAATTGTTGTCTTTGCCAGTTGCGTTTGATGTTGACGCGTCTGCGTTACAAGCCGCGTATTTAACTTTGCAAACTCAGTTCCATCCAGACCGTTTTGTGAACGCAACCTCACAAGAACAGCGTTTGTCCGTCCAGTTCATTGCTCACTTAAACGAAGCCAAACAATGTCTCGAAGACGATGTGAAGCGCGGCTATTATTTGCTCGAGCTGCTGCATGAAACGGTGCCAGAAGAACGCACCATCGACGACATGGAGTTTTTAATGGCGCAAATGGAATTGAGAGAACAGGGTGAGGCGTTGGTGGTGCAAGGTGATGCGGATGCGTTACGCTCGTTTCAACAGAGCATTCAAGCACAGTATGAGGAACTGCGATCGCATCTGTCGTCGCAATTGGCCGACGCGTTATGGAATGACGCCGCGGTGTCATTGGCAAAACTTCAGTTCTTTCAAAAGCTGTCCAATGAGGTCAGCCAGGCTAACAAGGTAAATTGAATTCAGCGCGTGTCGTGCGAGTTCAGTTGTTCATCATGTAATTAATAAGGTGTATCGCTCAATGGCGCTATTGCAAATATCGGAACCGGGTCAAAGTTTAGACCCTCATCAACGCAAGCGCGTTGTGGGTATTGATCTGGGAACCACGCACTCGTTAGTGGCGACCTTCAAAGACGGTTCCGCACAGACTTTGGGTGACAGCCATGGCGACCATATACTGCCTTCGGTGGTTCGATACACCGCTGAAGGAGCCGTCGTTGGGCGCAGTGCGCGTGATCATTTAGTCGATGACCCGTTAAATACCATTGCCTCGGCGAAGCGTTTGCTGGGGGTGGCTAAAGACGATTTGCACGGTTTGAACGATGCCTTGTCTTACGCGTTTGTGGATGACGCCCGCACCAATTCATTGATGTTAAACACAGAGTTTGGCGTGATCAGCCCAGTTAATGTGTCGTGTGAGATTCTGTCGCATTTGGCTCAGCGGGGTGCTGAGCATTTGGGCGGTGAGCTGGACGGTGCGGTCATTACGGTACCTGCTTATTTTGACGACGCTCAGCGACAAGCGACCAAAGACGCTGCTCGATTGGCCAATGTGTCGGTACTGCGGTTATTAAACGAGCCGACTGCGGCGGCCATCGCATACGGGTTGGACCAAGGCGATGATGAATTGATTGCGGTTTATGACCTGGGCGGAGGCACTTTCGATGTGTCGATTTTGCATCTGCAAAAAGGGGTGTTTCAAGTGAAAGCCACTGGAGGTGATTCTGCTCTGGGTGGTGATGATTTTGATGTGCGTTTGGCCGAGTTGTTTTTGACTAAAATGGACAAGCGCTCGGATGCACTGAGTTTGGAGCAGCAGCGAGAATTGATGCGCGTTGCGCGCTTGGTTAAAGAAGCGCTGAGTGATGCAATGGACGTCCCTGTGGATTTAAGCGACATGTTTGGTCATGAGTTTCAGGTGACGCGAGCCGAGTTTAATGGCTGTATTGAGACATTAGTCAATGATACGTTAACGGCGTGCGGCCAGGTATTTCAAGACGCAGGTGTGCGTGTGTCGGATGTTGATAATGTGATTATGGTTGGCGGGTCAACTCGTGTGCCTTATGTCTTAGAGCGTGTGGCTGAGTTGTTTGGTCAAGCACCGTATTGTGAGCTGGATCCAGATAAAGTGGTGGCATTGGGCGCCGCCATTCAAGCGGACATCTTAGCGGGTAACCGTCGTGACGACAGTTTGTTGTTGCTGGACGTCACGCCGCTGTCACTTGGGCTGGAAACGATGGGCGGTTTGATGGAGCCTGTGATTCGTCGCAATACACCAATTCCCGCAGCGCAAGCCCAAGAATTTACCACGTACAAAGACGGTCAAACGGCCATGGCCATCCATGTATTTCAAGGCGAACGCGACTTAATTGATGATTGCCGTTCATTGGGGCGGTTCGAATTGCGAGGCATTCCACCTATGGTGGCTGGTGCAGCACGCATTTTGGTGACGTTTCAAATTGATGCGGATGGCTTGCTGGAGGTCAGCGCAAGAGAAGAGTTGACCGGTGTGGAAAGCGCCATTCAAGTCAAGCCAAGCTATGGTTTGAGTGACGACGACATGATGGCCATGCTTCAAGACTCTTTTGTACACGCAGAAGACGACAAAGACGCACGCCAATTACGAGAGCTGGACGTAGAAGCCAAGCAATTGCATGAGATGGTATCGATTGCTTTGTTTGAAGACGGGGAATTGCTGAATGATGCCGAGACGAGAGTCCTTCAAGGGGCGTTGGATGGATTGAAAGCAGCGATTGAAGTACAGCAGGTAAGTGAATTACAAAAAGCGACGTCCGCACTGTCGTCAGAAAGTGAATTGTTGGCTGCGCGTCGTATGAATAAAGCCATCCATAAGGCGCTTGCGGGCGAGCATGTGGATCAGCTCAGTGCGGAATGAATGCAGCCGACTGAATCTGTGTGTGATGCGCGCAGTTGTTAATATTAAAAAGAGACCAATTATGCCTAAAATCATCGTTCTACCTCACCATGAACTGTGTCCTGACGGCACGCTTATTGAAGCCACTGAAGGCGATACCGTGTGTGACTCATTGCTCAAAAACGGCGTTCACATTGAGCACGCCTGTGAGAAGTCATGCGCCTGTACTACGTGTCATGTAGTGGTGCGTGAAGGGTATAGTTCTCTGGAAGAAGCAGACGAACTCGAGGATGATTATCTGGATAAAGCATGGGGGCTTGAGCCCGAGTCTCGCTTGAGCTGTCAGGCAGTGGTTGCGGACCAAGACTTGGTCATTGAAATTCCTAAATACACCATCAACATCGTCTCAGAGGCTCACTGATTCAGTGTGTTACGCCATGAGGCATTTCGTGCGTCAGGGCATGCCTTGTTAGGATGATTAACACCACAGAATATTTATGATATCACCATGAATAATATACTCATCATGCGCTAAAGAGCGTATAATGTGGGCTGTTTATACACATCGTTAGTTTAATTTTTGGAGTTGTTATGTCTGTAGAACGTACGTTATCAATTATCAAGCCAGATGCAGTGGCAAAAAACGTTATCGGCGAGATCGTCAGCCGTTTTGAAAAAGCTGGCTTGCGCGTTGTGGCCTCTAAAATGATGCACTTGAGCGACGCTCAGGCGGGTGGGTTTTACGCGGAACACAAAGAACGTCCGTTTTACCCCGCATTGGTTGAATTCATGACCTCAGGTCCTGTCGTAGTTCAAGTATTGGAAGGCGAAGGCGCGATCTTGAAAAACCGTGACTTAATGGGTGCAACGAACCCAGCAGAAGCAGACGCTGGCACCATTCGTGCAGACTTTGCTGAAACCATTGACGCAAATGCGGTGCACGGCTCTGATTCAAGTGAATCAGCGGCACGTGAAATCGGTTACTTCTTCAGTGAGTTGGAGCTTTGCTCTCGCGGATAAGCCATTCCGCGCGCGCTTTGAACGTATGTTATGACGCCTGATTTAGAGCTGATTCAGTCTTCTCCGTTTGCTAAGTATCTTAATGCGGACACACAGCGCGTCAACGTGTTAGGCATGAGCGTTAAAACGCTTCAGACGTTTTTTAAATTACTCGGTGAATCTTCTTTCAGAGCACAACAAGTGGTCAAGTGGATTCATCAGCTCGGCGTTGATGATTTTCATCAAATGAATAATCTGAGCAAGGTATTGCGTCAACGCTTGCATGACATTGCTGAAATCAAGCCTCCTGAAATCGTACTCCAACAAGACTCAAAAGATGGCACGCGTAAGTGGGTGATTCGCGTCACCGGCGGCAGCTGTGTGGAATGTGTGTTCATTCCAGACGGCAGCCGTGGCACTTTGTGTGTCTCCTCTCAAGTAGGGTGTTCGTTGGATTGCAGTTTTTGCTCGACGGGCAAGCAAGGATTTCAGCGCGATTTGAGTACGGCCGAAATCATTGGTCAAGTATGGTTGGCGGCCAAGTCATACGACACCTTGAAAGCGGGTGCGAAACGTAAAGTCACTAATGTGGTGATGATGGGAATGGGCGAACCGTTATTGAATTTTGATAATGTGGTTGACTCGATGAACCTGATGATGGAGGACTTCGCCTACGGCATTTCAAAGCGTCGTGTGACCTTAAGTACCTCTGGTGTTGTGCCCGCATTACAACGTTTGTCTTCGGTCACCGATGTGTCGTTGGCGTTGTCATTGCACGCACCGAATGATGCATTGCGCAATAAATTGGTGCCCATCAATAAAAAATACCCCATTGCCGTTGTGCTGGATGCGTGTCGCCAATACATGGACGACATGCCAGATAAAAAACGTGTGACGACCATTGAGTACACCTTAATTAATGGCGTCAACGATCAAGACGAACACGCACATGAACTGGCTGAGTTACTCAGCGATTTTCCATGCAAAATTAATTTAATTCCGTTCAACCCGTTCCCCTTAGTTGACTACAAACGACCGAGTAATAATCGCGTGTACCGTTTCCAAACCATTTTATTGGAATCAGGTTTCATTGTGATGAAGCGCACCACTCGAGGTGATGATATTGACGCAGCGTGCGGTCAGTTAGTGGGTCAAGTGGCGGATAGAACGAAGCGCAGTCAGCGCTACAAAGAAAAATATGAAGCGGATAATTCGGTATCTGATTATCAGCCCATTACTTGGAGTGTATAACAATGATAAAAACAAACAGCATCCTCATCGCCGTCATCGTCATTATGTTGAGCGGGTGCGTGACGACAAAGTATAACGCAGGGTTTAAGACAGAAGAAAAAACCAAATCAGAGCGTTTGGAAACAAAAATCAAAATTGCATTACAGTACGTGAATCTTGGCGAGCCGAGCAGAGCGTTAAGCGTTTTACGTGAAGAACAGAAAAAAAATGCGAATGACCCAGCATTGAACGAAGCCTTGGGCTTGGTGTTCCAAAAAACAAAAGAATACGCACTGGCGAATCAACACTTTCAAAAAGCATTAAAGTACAACCCAAAATACACTCGAGGTCGTAATAACTATGCGGTGTTCTTGTACGAAGCTGGGTCGTATCGTGAGTCGTGTCAGCAACTTGAAATCGTAACGCGAGATGTGTACTACGAAAACAGAAGCAATGCGTATTCAAATATGGGCTTGTGTTATTTGAAGCTTGGCAACGTGGCTCGAGCAAAACAATCGTATGTCAAGTCACTGCAATTGCAGCCTGACAATGCGCAAAGTTTATTAGAGCTTGCGCACTTGCAGTATCAAGTTAAAGATTTGGCCCGAGCACAAAAGAACTTGAAGACATTCCACATGTTGGTTCCCAAAGGAGTCGCACGTAGCTTATCCTTGGGGTATAAATTGGCGACTCGTTTGGGTCGATCTTCAGAAGCAAGTATTTATAAGCAAGCATTGAAACGTTTGTATCCAACTTCAAAAGAAGCGCGGTCACTTTAAATACAATAATAAAACTATGAAGGTGGTTCTACTATGTCAGATGAAAAGCATGAGTCAGTAAGTGTTAAAGAGGTCGCATCAAACGAGAAAAATATTGGAAGCAGTATTGGCGATGTGTTGCGTCTTAAGCGCGAGTCTTTGAATATTACACTGGCGGACGTGTCGGAAAAATTAAAGATCACCCCTCGACATTTGGAGTCATTAGAAAGCAATCAATTTTCCAATATTACTAATCCGATATTTTGTCAAGGTTATCTAAAAAGCTATGCGAGTTTTTTAGGTTTGGAAAAAGAGCCATTGAGTGATGAGTTAAATCGTATTTTGAACTTGAAAACAAAAAATCAAAAACGTCTCGATTTAAAGAGTAAGCCAACAAA
>JBCDEX010000038.1:0-11512 GCA_039178995.1 Pseudomonadota bacterium
CAAAGCGTGGCCTACATGGGGACGGAAACAGCGAGCAGCGAGTCCTCGGCGCCGCGGTGGGTGCAAGACCTAACGCTGCACGCTACTGGAAGACTGGGGCATTACTAGCAATGTGTGGAGTTTAACCAGTATCAATGAATTGCGCCGAGACGGAATGTCGTGTGAGCGATGGAATATTTTGCATCCCAACGAGACACCGCGTACCTCATTTATTGAGCAGCAATTACAGAGCACGCAGGGGCCGGTCATTGCCGCGACGGATTATATGAAAGCCTTTCCTGACATGTTGCGTCCCTACATCGACCGACCGTACGTGAGCTTGGGGACGGACGGTTATGGACGGAGTGACACGCGCAAAAAATTGAGAGAGTTCTTTGAGGTGGATTGCAATTACATTTGCGTGACAGCGTTGAAGCTCATGGCGGATGAAGCAATGGTGGACACCTCGGTGGTGCTGACAGCGATTGAACGCTACGGCATTGATCCAGAGCGCCCAGACCCTATGAGCCTGTAATGCAGACGTTGTTAATTAAATAGAGCGAACAAATAGGACACAGTGTGAGCGAACAAATAGTAATTCCTGATATTGGCACCGAAGACGCGGTTGATGTGATTGAGCTCAGCGTGTCGGCTGGGCAAGAAGTGACACCTGATCAGACGTTGATGGTGTTGGAGTCTGATAAAGCCTCCATGGAGATTCCAAGCCCGTACCACGCGGTGATTTCTGAGGTGTTGATCAAAGAAGGCGATCAAGTAACGACGGGTCAAGCAGCGTTTGTTGTGACGTTCTGTGAGTCAGAGTCAGAGGCTGCATCACAAAATCCTTCTGTAAGTGGTTCAAACGACACACCGGATATGGCGTCAGTCGCTCAAGCAGTGTCTCCTGTTAATGAGAGCCGTTCAAGTGAGTCAGATTCGATGTCCAACAAGACAACACAATCCATTGGGGTTCGTGTGCCTGATATCGACACCCGAGAGGCGGTGGAGCTGATTGAAGTGTGTGTCAGTGTGGGCGACGAGATTGATAAAGACGACGCATTGGTCGTATTGGAGTCGGATAAAGCTTCGATGGAGATTCCATCGCCTCACGCAGGCACTGTGTTGTCGATTGAGGTACAGCAAGGGCAGCAGCTCAAGCAAGACGATTTAATCCTGCATTTACAGGGTATCGGTGAGCAGAGTGCCAGTGAGGCGCCAGCTCAGATGCCAAACAGTGCGTCTGACAAGGGTGAGTCTCAGGTGTCTTTGGATGCTGATTGTCCAGAGGTTCAGATTCAGCATATTAATACCACGGGCGTGATTCAAAACCGTCCAAGTCTCTCGGTGTATGCAGGGCCTGCCGTGCGGCTGATGGCGCGCGAATTGGGTGTGGACTTAGCCGAAGTGCCTGGAAGCGGCCCGAATCAGCGGGTATTGAAAGACGACATACAGCAATACGTGAAACGTTTGGTGCAGCGCAGTGCGTCTTACGTTGAGTCCTCTGCGATTCCGAGTGTCCCAGAAGTCGATTTCTCCGAGTTTGGCGACATCAAAGTGGAGGCAATGAGTAAGTTGGCGAAGTTAACTGCGTTGAACATGCAGCGAAGTTGGCTGAATGTGCCCCATGTAACTCAGTTTGACTTGCTCGATATTACCGATCTAGAGACCTTTAGACGCGAACAAGCCGATGAGTCTCAAAAACGCGATGTGAAGTTAACGTCGTTGGCGTTTGTGTTCAAGGCGTTGGCCATTGCATTAAAAGAGCATCCTAAGTTTAACACGTCGCTGTCATTAGACGGCGAGAGCCTGATTTACAAGCAATACGTCCACATTGGCATGGCCGTTGACACCGATTACGGGTTGGTCGTACCTGTGATTCGGGATGTGGATCAAAAGAATATTTGGGAGCTGGCGGATGACATCGCGCGTGCAGCACACGATGCGCGAGAACGTAAACTGCGCCCGAATGACATGAAAGGTGGTTGTTTTACTGTGTCGAGTTTGGGGCGTATTGGTGGGACAGGGTTTACCCCCATCATCAATACTCCAGAAGTGGGTATTCTTGGTTTGTCGAATATGGATGTAAAGCCGGTGTGGAACGCAGAAGAAGCGTGTTTTGAACCGCATAAAGTGTTACCCGTGGCGTTGTCGTATGATCATCGTGTGATCAATGGCGGCGATGCAGGGCGCTTCTTGGTGTTCTTTAAGTCGTTGATCGCCGATCTCAGGCAGCTGGCGCTTATTGGTTAAGCGCTGTTGGCTGACCTCCATTAGTGCGGGTAGCCATAACAATCGGTTGACTCTGCAATCTTTATGAAACGGTGTTGTCAGATTCCGTCTCTTCTTGATCGTTCTTTTTCTCTTTTGGCTTTGGCTCATTATAATCCAAGCTGATGATCTTCCAACCTGGCTTTGGCTGAATGTCATTTTCGTCGCTGAAAATAAACAATGCATTCTTTTTGTCAATTGCGAACAGAGGATAGACGTTCTTTTCTTCTTCAAGTTGTTCAAACAAAAAGTTGTCTGACAAGCTGGTCGTTCTGATTTTTGCGCCCTGAGTAATGAGGCTCGAAAACTTAGAGAAGGTCAGCTCTGGGCCAGAGAGATAGTGTGCTTGCTGCTCTTTGCTCATGCTATGCTTTTCAGGGTTGTTCTGCTTTGATGAGCTGGTGGCTAAGCTGTAAATATTGGTTTTTCCGAAGTCGCTCTTAAAGCGTAAGTTCGCCAAGGCGTTCAAATCACGCTGCGGTGTGACTGCAACCAACTTACCAATGCCAATTAAGTCCATTTTATCTTCTGCGTACTCAGACAGTGGGTTGCCGTAAAACGTCTCCAGACCAGCCATGCGTGATAAGCGAGTGGCTTCCCAGCTGGTGTCCGCAAGCAAGACTCTGAAGTCGTACTCCTTAAGCGCAAGCGCCATTTCTCGAGCCACGCGGTTGGCGCCAATGAATAGAATGCCTCTGGGCGATGGTTCGGCCACGCCCAATAGTCGAGCGAATATACCCGATGTGGCACTTTGCAAGATCACCGTACCCAAAATCACGGCAAAGGTCAGGGCCACGATAATGGGCGCTTCTTCAAATCCTGCTTTTTCCATTCTCAGGGCAAATAGGGCGGAGATAGCCGCTGCAACGATGCCGCGAGGCGCGACCCATGAGAGCAGCAATTTCTCTTTTACCGTGAAGTCGTCTTCGTAGGCGCATAAGAACACAACGATTGGACGAATGATGAATTGCATCGCGAGCAACAAGCCAATCACTGGCCAGCCAAGCTGTATCACCGCATTGGGGTCGATGCGTGCGGCGAGAATGATAAACAAACTGGAGATCAACAGCACGCTGAGATGCTCTTTAAAGTCGTAAATTCCCTCCAATGAAATGTCTTTCATGTTGGCAAGGAATACGCCCATCACTGTTACCGCGAATAAGCCTGACTCGTGCTCTAAGTTGTTGCTTAACGAGAAGATCAGCAGTACCATCGCGAGAGCAGTGAAGTTGTGTAGGTATTCAGGTACCCAGTGTCGCTTAATCAATGTGCCTAAGATATAACCACCTGCAGCACCTAAGAAGCAGCCGATGAGGACGATGCGAGTAAAAATAATTATTGTGTGCGCGATGGCTAAGCCTTCTTGACTTGATACGATGTATTCATAGACCAGTACCGCCAGCATTGCGCCGATGGGGTCAATAACAATACCTTCCCAACGCAGTACATTGGATATTTTTTGATTTGGGCGGATGCTTTTGAGCATCGGCATAATCACGGTAGGGCCAGTGACCACTACGATGGCGCCAAATAAGATGCTGACTTGCCAATCCAAGCCTAAGAATAGGTGGGTGGCGTAGGCGATCATGATCCATGTGAGGACCGCGCCGATGGTGACCAAATTCCGGACGGTGCTGGCTAACCCTTTTAACTCTTTGAAATTTAAGGTTAAACTTCCTTCAAAGAGTATGATTGCAATGCTCAGAGAGACAAATGGAAAGAGCATGTCGCCCAATAATTGATCGGGATCAATGATGTTGGTACCGGGGCCTAATGCCAGACCAACCAGTAATAAGAATAAAATAGCAGGGAGTTTAACTTTCCAGGCGACCCATTGACATAATAAGCCTAAGCCAAGAATTAATGCGGCTTGCAATGTGATGATTTCAGTCATGTATATATGTCGAGAAGGGTTAATGGACGCGTGTGATGGATCTGTCTTATCTATGTGATATTAATAAGATGTTTTATGGCGATAATTTAACCGGATACTCGTTATCTATTCGGGACAGAAATCATATCGCAAACTAAATTAATTAGTTACTTTTTTTTAAAAAATGTTTGTGGTAAAAGAGACCTGGCAAACAGGGTTGTGTGTGACATAGTGTGAACAAATGGCTTGACAGCGGCGTTTGTTATGCACATGTAAAAAAAAACAAAATAAAGCTTGATTGTCGCGTAAAATTAAGTTTTTAAAAATATAAATTGGATTGTGAAGTTTTCTCAAGTCACTGTTTTTAAAAGATTATACTCTAATTGATTAAAAAATACACACTCTAAGCGCATTCCTTTAGTCAAGCTGGTTTGACGGTCATATTGAAAGGTTATCAAAAGAGTTATCCACAGGTTCTGTGTACAACCTTGCTTAGCCTAAGTGGGCTCTGGTGTGAGCTGGTATTTGTCTTGAGAACGGTTGTTGATTGCATGACAGCGCAGGGTAAAAATGGGTTGGATTTGGATGGTTTTTTTGAGGTGTTGTTTATGACGATAGGTTATTTACTGTTGAGGTCATTATGCTGGCGTTGAGGTTATACGGAGGCAAAAATTGCCATCTTTGTGATGTGGCGCAAGAGCTGCTTCACCAGGTGGACATCGAGCTGCGCCAGCAAGGCAACATGGGGATGTCTGTGGAGTATGTGGATGTGCGACAGGATAAGGGTCTACTGATTCAGTACGGTCGGCGTATACCGGTATTGGTGTGCTCTGAGTCAGGGGATGATGTTCAGAAGCCTCCATTGGATTGGCCGTTTGATCGTGATGCGATACTGACATGGCTTGATTAGCTCTCTAGGAGTGACCAGATAAATGGCTTGGATTATGGCAGAGGCTTTGCCTATGTTTTGGTTTCACGTAAGATGTACGATACTTCTATGTAGAATTAAACACTATAATAATGACGCATGCCAATGACATCGGACGCATCTCAATCAGACCAATCACTAAGACATTGCCTATGAATCAACTTGAATTATTACAGCAGCACAGCGTCATTGTGGCCGATACCGGTGAGCTTGAACTCATCAAAACACATCAACCTCAAGATGCCACGACGAATCCATCGTTGATTCTAAAGGTTGCTGATTTGCCGGAGTATCAGGGGTTGATCAGTGATGCGCTTGAATTTGCTCGTTCTCAGTCAGCCTCTCAAGGTTTGAATGCATCCGATGCAGTACGTTGTGCGGCAGAGCGTTTGACGGTCTTGATCGGTTGTGAAATAAGTCGTGTGATTCCTGGTTTGGTGTCGACTGAAATTGATGCCCGTTTGTCGTTTGACACGCAGGCGATGGTGACGAAAGCTGAGCAATTCATTGAGTGGTATGACTCGCTAGGAGTGAGTAGTGATCGCGTTCTGATTAAAATTGCGGCGACGTGGGAAGGCATTCAAGCGGCGAGAGTGCTTGAATCAAATGGCATTCGTTGTAATCTCACCTTGCTGTTTGCATTGCCTCAAGCGCAAGCATGTGCAGACGCTGGCGTTTACTTGATCTCGCCGTTTGTTGGACGAATTACCGATTGGCACACCGCTCAAGGCAAGACTTTTGACGCGCACAATGATCCAGGAGTGCTGTCGGTGAAGCAGATTTTCAGCTACTACAAAACACACGGGGTGAGTACCGTCGTGATGGCGGCGAGTTTCCGAAACACAGGGCAGATCATGGCGTTGTCAGGGTGCGATCGATTGACCATCTCACCGGCGTTGCTATCGGAGCTTGCGCGATTGGACGGGCTCAACGATCAGCACGATGCGCAATTGAGTGCTGAATTGAGTGCTGAATTGAATGCTGAATTGAATGCTGAGCCGTTGAATGAAGCCGACTTTCGTTGGGCGATGAACGACAGTGTCATGGCCGCTGAGAAGCTGGCGGATGGCATACGAAAATTTGCCGCCGACGCCGAGGCGCTCGAGGCGTTGTTGAGTGCTCGACTGTAGCGGTGCGTGTTTAAATCGTGATTATGATGACGGCTTAAACGGCGCTGATTTACGTAAAGACAATGAACGGCGAGGTTTGGACGTCGACTTAAATGCAGATCTGGATGGTCTCTCATGAGCGTTTGCATTCGCCGAGCTCGAGCCGTGTTGATTGCGTTGTCGTGCCTTATGCTCAGACGCGTTTTGTTCAGATGTTGAATTGGATGACGATCGCCTACGTCGATTAGCGCGAGGCGTGTGTTCCGGCGAGGATGGGCGATTGCCGCCGTGGCGCGAACCTTTCTGTTTTGGTTTTTTCGGTTTTTTCGGCTTTTTGGTCTTGATCGGGCGTGAGTCCAGAGGGAGGTTTGGCACTGGCGTCGAGGGCTCAAACCCTTCAAATACCTTGCGTTCTAGCTTCTGTCTGATGAGTCGTTCTATCTGCTGCAACTCTTTGATTTCATCGGTACTGACCAGAGAAATGGCTTCACCTGTCGAGCCTGCTCGGCCTGTTCGTCCGATTCGATGTACGTAATCTGCGGCCACACTGGGCAGATCGACGTTAATGACTTGAGGCAGTTGGTCGATGTCGATGCCTCGCGCGGCGATGTCTGTTGCAACCAATGCTTGAATGTCGTTGTTTTTAAACGCCGCCAACGCACGCGTGCGCGCGCCTTGGCTTTTGTTTCCATGAATGGCGCTGGCGTTGATGCCTCTGGCTGTGAGCTGCTTGCTGAGGCGGTTGGCGCCATGTTTGGTGCGTGAGAAGACTAATACTTGGGGCCATTGAAATTGTTTGATCAGCGCTGTCAGCAAGGCCGATTTTTTACTTTTGTCAACGGTGTAAATGCATTGTTTAACGGTCGGCGCAGCCGCGTTACTGGGTGTGACCGAGATTTCCACTGGGTTCTGCACAATGGTTTTTGCCAGTGAGCGAATATCAGGTGAAAAGGTGGCGGAAAACATTAAGTTCTGGCGCGTCTTGGGCAGCAGTTTGATGATGCGTTGAATGTCGTGAATAAATCCCATGTCGAGCATGCGATCGGCTTCGTCGAGCACCAATATTTCCAGCTGATCAAAGCGCACCGCATTTTGTTGATGCAGGTCCAGTAATCGACCTGGTGTGGCCACCAGTACGTCAGCCCCGCGGGTTAGGCGCTTCATTTGTGGGTTGATTTTAACACCGCCAAACACCACGGCAGCGGTTAATGGCAGGTATTTGCTGTAGAGAGCTACGCTGTCGTGTACCTGTGCGGCCAGTTCGCGTGTAGGGGTTAATACCAGTGCACGAGCTTGGTTGTTGGTGGCGGGCGAGTTCTTGGAGAGTAACTCGAGCATGGGTAAGGTGAACCCAGCTGTTTTGCCGGTGCCTGTTTGCGCCGCGGCCATCAAGTCTTGCCCACTCAATACGATGGGAATGCCTTGCTCTTGAATCGGAGAGGGTGTTTCATAGCCTAGTTCGGAAACCGCTTTTAAGGTCAATTCTGAGAGGCCTAGCTCGTTGAAAGTCAGTGAATTGCTCATGTGTGGAAGGTCTCGGTTGAGTGATGGGAATGAGGCAATCGGTTCCCTAGAGGCTCTCAGTAGATGAGAGCGGTTATGGGGGTGGTGCTGTGCGTTCGAAGTATACTGGTATTTGTCGAGATTGGTTGATTTTTTTAATTAAAATACGCATGCGTGGGGGTTTTGACACGTGAGCGAGCGAGTACGTGATTGAGCGTAATAAATTCAGATTAATTCACGGATAAAGATTGATAGTTTTTAATCGCTATGGCAAAATTCGTTCCTCTTTGAAAGAGGCGCCCTTAGCATAAGAAGGCCTGTCATTGAGGATGTACAATATTTGCGAGAGTGGTGGAATTGGTAGACACGCTGGATTTAGGTTCCAGTGCCGCAAGGCGTGAGAGTTCGAGTCTCTCCTTTCGCACCAATTATTTACATTACTGGACATTCGATTCAGTAATTTTCTTATTTTTATAATGCAATTTAGTGAAGTTTTAATGAGGTTAGCATGCAAGTATTTGTAGAGACGACATCAGCCATCGAACGTAAAGTCACGATTACTGTACCCGCAAAAGAAGTAGACGAAGCGGTGGAAAAGAAGTTACACGAGATTAAATCTCGGGGGCGCGTTGATGGGTTCCGTCCAGGTAAAGTGCCATTTAGTGAAGTAAAACGTCGGTATGGTCAAGAAATCCGTCAAGACGTGATGGGGCGATGTTATGAACGCAAGCTATACCAAAGCGCTTCAGCAAGAAAACATTCAGCCAGCGGGTTACCCTGAAGTCGCTCCTAAAGTAATGGAAGAAGGCAAAGACTTCGAATTCGTTGCTACGGTTGAAATTTTCCCTCAAGTTACATTGGGCGATTTCTCTAAGATATCTGTCGATACGCCAGTGGTTGAGATCGTTGATCAAGACATCGAGGACACCATTACGAACTTACGCGAGCAATCGGCGGAGTTTGAAGTGGCGGAGAAGGCCGCTGAGACAGGCGATCAAGTTATACTTAATTACGTTGGCAAGAAAGACGGTGAAACATTTGAAGGCGGTAGCGCAGAAGGGTCAACGCTGGATATAGGTTCAGGTCGTATGATTCCTGGGTTTGAAGATGCCTTGATTGGAATGAAAGCAGGCGATAAGAAAATCGCTGAATTGTCGTTCCCTGACGATTACCATGCAGAGGAATTGAAAGGCGCTGCGGTTGAGTTTGAGATGGATGTGATCGAAGTGAAATCAAAAACTTTACCTGAGCTGGATGCGGCTTTTTTCGAGAAATTCGGTGAAAATGCAAAAGACGAAGCGTCGTTCCGTGAATTGGTGAAAGAGAATATGGAAAAAGGCTTAGCGCAGCGCACAAAAGACGAAGTGAAGCGTCAAGTTATGGACGGTTTGATTGAAGAGCACACTGTGACCATTCCAAAAGCCATTTTGAAAAATGAAATTGACGCATTGCGCCAGCAATCAATGCAGCGTTTTGGTGGCATGCAAGGCATGGAAGACATGGACTTAACCAGCATGTTGCCCGATGAGTTGTTTTCAGAAGAAGGTGAGCGCAGAGCGTCACTTGGTTTGATCGTATCGGCGATTACCGAAGAGAGCAAACTCACCGTTGATGAAGCACGTGTGGATGAGTTGGTCGAAGAGTTTGCCGCAGGCTACGAAGACCCCGAGCAAGTGAGAGAGTATTATCAGCAAGATGAGATGCGTCGTAACCTAAGAGCGTTGGTGATGGAAGAAATGGTCGTTGAAACGGTCTTGGAAAAAGCCAAACAACAAGATAAAGTGATGACGTATCAAGCGTTAATGAATCCACAGCCTGAAGCGGCTGAGGACGCGTAAGCGTTTTCTACACAACAATAAAAGGCATTGAATCCGTATGAATGAGACAAACGATATATCAAACGTAGGCCTAGTGCCGATGGTGGTCGAGCAAACATCACGTGGTGAGCGCTCGTTTGATATTTATTCTCGCTTGCTTAAAGAGCGGGTTATTTTCATTGTGGGCGGCATCGAAGACCACATGGCGAACTTAATTGTGGCGCAGTTGTTGTTCTTAGAAGCTGAAAATCCAGATAAAGACATTCATATCTACATTAACTCACCTGGCGGGTCGGTGACAGCAGGTATGTCGATTTACGATACTATGCAGTTCATTAAACCGGATGTGAGCACAACGTGTATTGGTCAAGCGTGCAGCATGGGGTCGTTCTTGTTGGCGGGTGGTGCGAAAGGCAAACGTTATTGCTTGCCGAATGCACGTACTATGATTCATCAGCCGAGCGGTGGGGCTCAAGGCCAAGCGACGGACATTAATATCCAAGCCCAAGAAATTTTGTTGATTCGTGAGCGATTGAACAAAATCCTTGCAGAGCACACCGGCCAAACTCTTGAGAAAATCGGAATCGATACAGAGCGAGATTTGTTTATGAGTGCCGAAGAATCCAAAGAATATGGATTGGTGGATGAAGTCATTCATTCGCGTTAATTGAGCATAGAGTGTCTATTGCGCTCAATAATCGGCCCAATTAATAACCTTACAGACGCCTAATGTTATTAATATTAGGCGTTTTTTATTTTATACTAGTTGTATTGAATTTATTTAAGAGGTGCTCATGAGCGACGATAAAGGCTCAGATACAGAAGAAAAAGATAAACTTCTGTATTGTTCATTTTGCGGTAAAAGCCAGCACGAAGTGCGTAAACTCATTGCTGGGCCGTCTGTGTTTGTGTGTGATGAGTGCGTTGATTTGTGTAATGAAATCATTACCGAAGAGCTGAGTGAGCTCAATCAATCCGACGAAGAAGAGCAACCACTTCCAACGCCAAAAGAGTTAAAAGGCACGTTGGACGAGTACGTCATTGGTCAAGACCAAGCAAAGAAAGTGCTGGCCGTTGCGGTGTACAACCACTACAAGCGTTTGCGTGTAATCAAAGAAGATAAAAAAAGTAAGAACAACGACGAGGTCGAACTCAGCAAGAGCAATATTTTATTGGTTGGGCCAACGGGCAGTGGTAAGACGTTGTTGGCACAAACCTTGGCCCGCTTGCTGAACGTACCGTTTACCATCGCCGATGCAACCACACTCACTGAAGCGGGTTATGTGGGTGAAGACGTTGAAAATATCATTCAAAAACTATTGCAAAAGTGCGACTACGACATTGAAAAAGCCGAGCGGGGTATCGTGTACTTGGATGAAATCGACAAGATTTCTCGTAAGTCGGATAATCCATCCATCACACGAGATGTGTCGGGTGAAGGGGTTCAGCAAGCGCTGTTGAAGTTGATCGAAGGTACGGTCGCGTCGGTTCCTCCGCAAGGTGGACGTAAACACCCTCAGCAAGAGTTTTTGCAGGTGGATACCTCGAACATCTTGTTTATCTGTGGCGGTGCGTTCTCAGGATTGGATAAAATCATCCAAAACCGCACTGAAAAAGGCGGCATTGGCTTTGGCGCTGAGTTGTCGGCCAAAATTAAGAAACCTCAGTTTGGTGAGATTTTAGACGATCTTCAGCAAGAAGATTTGGTGAAATACGGCTTAATTCCTGAGTTTATCGGGCGTTTGCCGGTGGTGGCAAAATTACGAGAGTTGGATGTGGATGCGTTAATCAGCATCTTAACCAAACCGAGAAATGCATTGACCAAGCAGTATCTTAAATTGTTCAACATGGAAGGCGTGAGTATTGAGTTCCGTGAAGATGGATTGCGAGCGGTGGCGGAAAAAGCTATGGATCGTAAAACAGGAGCGCGTGGCTTAAGGTCGATTTTAGAGAACGTGCTGCTGGATGTGATGTATGTGATTCCATCCGAAGATTCCATTGAAAAAGTGGTGATCGATGCATCGGTCATTAATGG
>JBCDEX010000039.1:0-11444 GCA_039178995.1 Pseudomonadota bacterium
ACGCCTGATTCGTGTCGCTTAATTGCTCCGATGATTTGTTCTTCTGTGTAACGTTTCTTCTTCATGTGTGATCTCCATAATTGTCATAGATTAATTGGAAATCTCATTCATGTCATGGCTTTAATTTCGGGGGAAGGGTCACATCCAATACAGCACTTACGCGAGACAGTTCAGGAAACATCGTGGCCTATGTGGTGTCGTACTACAGTGGCGGAATGTACAAAATAACGTCACCATCAGGCAGTTAATTCAAGACAAGACGCTGAATGCATTCGTATTCAGCGTCTTCTCGTCACACCACATCGGGTATCACCTTGGCAATCAACCGAATCGCCACGACACACAGCACCACTTTATAAATGATCATAAAATAACGATCGGACGTGCCTTTTAAAATACGCACACCAAATGCCGTGCCCAACACAATCCCTAAGATCATCAGTAAAAACAAATCAAGATGCGCTAAATAATCAAATCCTAAGGCTAAAAACACCGGTAGCTTGGTTAGGTGAATGATGATTTGAGAACACGCTTTGGTCGCAACCAGCTGCTCTTTGGTGTAATCATCACGCAAAAAAAACGGCGCTAACAATGGCCCTGTGGCACCAATCAAAATCCCCATAAATCCACTGAACACAGCCAATATCGTAAATTGCCATTGGTTCAACATCAAACTGGGAAATTCTTTGGGTTTAAAAACCGAATACACAATAAACAATACAATCAACGACAGCACAAACGCTTCCGAAAAAAAGCTTTGAACAAAAAAATACGCACCGAACGCACCGACTGGTGTACCCAGCATGAATGCGAACACCACCTTTTTCTGAATGTAATTGTGCAGCAATACAGAGCGCATCACATTGCTGTTTAATTGCAACACACCGTGTATAGGAATCACCATTTGCAACGGCATGACAATGCTCATAATCGCCAACAGAGCCACACCACCACCCATACCAATCACACCCGAGATCATGGCGGTAAATACAGCAGCGGCGAACAAAAACAATGTCATGATATGAGCACTCGTTTAGCTATTAAATAAAAACACCAGCATAAAAAAAGCCAGCAGCTGCTGGCTTTTTTTATGCTGGTTAAGCGAACCTTACAGTCGCTCAATCACAGTAGAGACACCTTGACCCATACCAACACACATCGTCGCCAATCCATAACGTCCTTTTTTCTCTTCAAGGATGTTAATCAACGTTGTGATGATACGAGAGCCTGAACAACCCAATGGATGACCCAATGAAATCGCACCGCCTTTCAAGTTCACTTTCTTGTCCATGTCATCCAGCAAGTCCAAGTCTTTAAGCACTGGAATCGCTTGCGCTGCAAACGCTTCGTTGAGCTCGACAAAGTCGATGTCGCTCATCTCTAAACCTGCACGTTTAAGTGCTTTTTGTGATGCAGGTACAGGACCGTAACCCATGATGGCTGGATCAACACCCGCCACTGCCATGCTCACGATACGTGCGCGAGGCGTTAAACCCAATTCCTCTGCTTTTGCTGCCGACATCATCAACATGCCCGATGCACCGTCGGTAATTTGAGAGGCATTACCCGCCGTAACCGTTCCGCCATTCGGGTTAAATGCTGGGCGCAAATTGCTCAAGCTCTCAACCGTTGTGTCTGGACGAATGGTGGTATCATCTTCCACCAAAATCAATGTGCCATCGGCTGCGTGCCCTTCAACCGGAATAATTTCATTGGCAAATGCACCCGCTTGTTGTGCTTCAAACGCCAATTTATGCGAACGAACCGCAAACTCATCTTGCGCTGTTCGTGAGACACCGTGCAACATACCTAATGCTTCAGCCGTCATACCCATCATGCCCGACGCTTTGGCCACATGCTTAGACGCAGCAGGGTTTGGTGAAATGCCTTTATCCATGGGCAAATGCCCCATGTGCTCAACACCACCGACGATGAACACATCGCCATTACCCGTCATAATTGACTGAGCCGCAACGTGTGCCGCAGACATTGATGAACCACACAAACGGTTCAATGTTTGCGCACCACACTCGTGAGGAATGTCAGTCAAAATCGACGCCATACGCGCCACATTAAATCCCTGCTCTTCCGTTTGGCTAACACAGCCCCAAATAACGTCTTCGATGTCTTTTGGATCCAACTGAGGATTACGATCAAGTAGCCCCTGCATGATAATGGCAGACAGGTCATCCGCTCGAACGTTACGGAATACACCATTACGTGAACGCGCCATTGGGGTTCGAATACAATCGACAATCACTGCATCATTGCTGTTTAAAGTAGTCATTCTATTTCTCCTAATTTGGTCTGTTTGAGTGTCACTTCATCGATGAGCTCAAACATGAAATTACGTTTTTGGCACCTAACAATCATTCACTGTTTAGAAAAAAGACGCCTTATTGCTGGCCATGTCACGCATTGTGTCTATCGTTTGATACGCGCCACCTAAGGCTGCGTACTTATCCGCTACAGCAACATATTCAGCTGAGCCCATTTGGTCGACGTAACGACAAATTCCGCCACGGAATACTGGGAAGCCAATGCCAAAGATCAAGGCCATATCGGCTTCTGCTGCAGAGTCCACAATGCCTTCATCTAAGCAACGCAATACTTCATTCACCATAGGAACCATCATGCGTTCTACGATTTCTTCGTCGCTGATCTCAACGGTTGACGTTGCAACCGATGCTGCAATCGCAATGCCTTCGTCACTGGCTACTTTCTGAATGCGCCCTTTACGATCTGGCTCGTAGGCATAAAATCCTTTCGAGTTTTTCTGCCCGAAACGTTCTGCCGCGTACATTTTAGAAATCGCACCGCTGTCATCAAAACCCATACGTTCTGGGAACGCTTCTGCCATCACCTGCCCTGCGTGTTGGCATGTATCTAAACCAACCACATCACCCAAGTACGCTGGACCCATCGGCCAACCAAATGACTCCATTACTTTATCAATGCGTTGAAACCCAACACCGTCACGTAACAACAGTTCAAATCCATAGAAGTATGGGAACAACACACGATTTACAAAGAAACCAGCGCAATCATTCACCACGATGGGCTTTTTGCCCATGGCCAATGCATATTGAACCACAGTGGCAATCGCTTCTGGGCTGGTCTTTTCACCACGGATGATCTCCACCAATGGCATTTTATGGACTGGATTAAAGAAATGCATACCGCAAAAGTTTTCAGGTCGTTGCAAGCCTTCCGCCATTTTAGTAATCGAAATGGTTGATGTGTTTGATGCAATGATCGTGCCGTCTTTCACTTTAGTTTCTAACTCAGCCAATACTGACTGCTTCACCTTTAAGTTTTCAACAACCGCCTCAACAACGATGTCCACATCGTCCATGCCCTCATAGGTCAGTGTCGGACGGATATTGCTTAAGACTTCACCCATTTTCTTAGGCGTCATGCGCTTACGATTTACCCGCTTGCTTAAGATGCTGGACGCCTCTTCCATGCCTTGATCAAGACCTTTTTGGAAGATGTCTTTCATGTAAATCGGCGTGCCTTTATACGCAGACTGGTAAGCAATCCCGCCACCCATAATACCTGCTCCAATCACCGCCGCCTGTTCTACTTTATTTGACGATTGCTTGGCATACGTTTTAGCAACTTTTGAAATTTCTTGGTCATTTAAAAACAACCCAACCATGCTTTGCGCTTGAGGAGTTTTAGCTACTTTCGCAAAAGCAAACGCTTCGGATTCAAGCGCACCCGCTCGATCAAGACTCACGCCTTTCTCCATTGCTTTAACCGCGGTCATCGGTGCAGGCATGTTTTTCCCCGACTGAGACGCAACCAATGCCGAACAGGTTAAAAACGCCATCATTTTTTCTGTGTCGTTCAATTTAATCGGGGACATTTTTTCGGCTTTACGTGCCGCCACGTCCAGCTTGCCATCAATGGCCGATTGCAACATGGTCAAACCCGCGTCGCGCAATGCATCGTCAGCAACCACAGCGTCTACCATACCAACGGCTAATGCTGCGTCCGCTTTGTAATGCTTACCTGTACAAATCCACTCAACGGCATTATCAATGCCAATGATTCGTGGCGCACGTACCGTACCACCAAAACCAGGAATTATGCCTAACTGAACTTCTGGGAAACCTAACGACGCTTTAGGTGATGCGACGCGCATATCCGCTGCAATGGCCAACTCTAAACCACCGCCCAATGCCACACCATTGACCACCGCAACCGATGGAATACTCAAGTCTTCAAGCTTATTAAACACCGCATTTGCATTGCCCGAAAACGCTTTGATTTCGTCAGTGCTTTTGGCAAACATCTCAGTGAATTCGGTAATGTCTGCACCCACAATAAACACCGGCTTACCACTGGTGATCAACAACCCTTTTGCGTTACTGTCTTTTGCCACCGCATCCAACGCTTCGTCCAACTGCTTCAATGTATTTTGGTCAAACTTATTGACCGACTCATTCGTATTATTAAACTGCAGCTCTAATATATTATTGTCTAATGCACTGACTGTGACGGCATCACCTTGATAGCTCATAGGGTCTCCTAACTGATGTTGATTGATTGTCTTAACAAATAAGTAAAACGCTTATCGTTATCTTGTATTCTGCGCAGATCACCCAGTTAAACACGCTGGATCAAATGCATAATGCCCTTGTAACCACAAACAAATTTCATGGGCGCAAGGATGTGAAAAGGCTTGATACGTTTGCAGCATGTTGTGTATCTCCTCAGGAGCCAGAGCATTCAAACCCTGTTCTTGAAATACATGGATGTCTTGAGAAATGTGTTGCGCTAACTCTTCACCGCACACAGCATGCAATGCGTTTTTCTGAGATTGTCTTGGATTATAACCGATTCCCATCGTATAAACATCGCTCAGCGTTATAAGCGGTATTTTCGATAGGAATGGTGCATTCATTGGATTTGCCACATGACGCCGCGTGCATTGCGACAGTTCACTGGGTCTATTTTCAAACGCCCATAGGTGCAAAAAAGGGCTGGTTTTTTTTCCGTCATTGACAGGATAATTATCCCATAAGGTCACGGGCCGTTGCATCGCGGCATTAATACTCGACAAACCCTCAACAGAATACTCCGTCGAGCAGACCAAGTCGCCCGTCCAAAACACCTCAATGTCAGGATCCAGACCCGCACCAAGGTCTTCCCAATAACGCTCAGGTCGAGCACCAAACAATTCTTCAAGAATGGGTTCGAAGGTATAATAACTCGGGCACATGATGATGGTCTTAGCACGACTGTGTTGTTTCACAGTATGAGTGATGTCAATTTGAAGTTCAGCCAAGTCAGGAATATCACCCCACATGTCATCAAACAGGACACACAGTATTTGATGGTTCACTTGATTCAATTCATCAATTTTTTGGATGAGCTGTTGTTTTGATTCTGCGTTCCAATCGCGATAAATTTCCATCGGCGACAACGACAAACCAAACTCAACGCCTTCGGCTTCATAGGCCAACGACAGCGCCTGCATCTCAGCTAACTGCTCATTAGGCCAAGGAGTTTGCCATTGTTCACGCAAATGCTTGTCCGATTTCGGCGCGTAGATGTAAAACGCCATTCCGTTATCTTTCAAAAAACGAGCATACTGTGTTCGAGCAGCCCAAGACCATTCATGGCCGTAAAATCCTTCAATTATCCCAACATTGTGATTGTCATGTGCCTGCAATTCAGCATGATTAATCGACATGATTCAGCTCCTGATTCACGCTGTCAGCGATAATAACGATTTGGAACAAACGGCATACGACACACAGTCACCGGAATTCGTTTCTTTCGAACAATCGCAAATAAGGACTGATCGATCGCGGCAAAATTGCTATGCACATATGCCATTGCAATGGGTGAACGTAGCGAGGGCGAAAAGCCCCCACTGCACACCACTCCAACTTCATCGCCATCGGCATTTTCAATGCGCGCGCCTTCGCGGACAGGTGCTTTCGAGTCAATCGACAAACCAACACGCACGGTATCGGTTCCTTGTTCTAATTGAGCCAAGATTGCATCTGCACCCATAAAGTTGGCGCGCTCACCGCTGCGACGCTCTTGTGCAATCGTCCACTTAAGATTAGCAGCAACGGGAGACGTTTCAGTCGATAAATCATGCCCATACAAACACAAACCCGCTTCCAATCGTAATGAATCACGAGCACCTAAACCAATTGGCTGAACGCGTCCATCAGCACACAAATGATTCACAAGGGTTTCGATACCCGAGTTATGGCACGATATTTCAAAGCCGTCTTCACCGGTGTACCCAGAACGAGTCAACAAACAATTCACCCCTACAATCGTAGCGGTAAACGCTGACATAAACACGCGATCAGCCAAGTCGGGCACATCATGTGACAACACCTCTGCGGCCAACGGCCCTTGCAGTGCAATCAACGCATGATCGACCAATTCCTTGACTTCAATGTACTCTGGCAATTGAGATCGTAAGTAAGCAATGTCTTCTTGCTTGCATGCGGCATTCACGACAAGATGCCAATGCGAGCCACGATTCAAAACCATCAAATCATCTAACACCCCGCCTGTTGCGTTGGTGAATAACGTATAACGCTGTTGGTTTAATGCCAATCCTTGCATGTCTCCGGGCACCAATTTCTCTAACGCAAGCGCAATACCGTCTCCGTGTAACTCAACTTGCCCCATGTGCGACACATCAAACAAACCAACCTGCTCGCGTGTGTGTAAATGCTCATTCAACACCCCCAACGGATATTGAACGGGCATGTCATAACCTGCAAACGGAACCATTTTGGCGGAATTGGCCACATGCCAGTCATAAAGTGCTGTTTTCAAAGTCATACCTCAAGGAACAATAGTCCGTTCACGCAGTCGCGATAAACGGACAATAACAAAAAATAATGAAGGGAAACGCTGACTTACATGGTGTGCGTAGGATTTGACGACTCAAGTACATTCACAAGCTCTTTTTCAATCAGCGACACGGCTTCAACCACATCACCCGACACAAACTCCAAACCCACCCCCGCCGAGCGGTTGCCTTGTGCAGCAGATGGTGTGATCCAAGCCACTTTTGCCAAGATATCAAATGTCTCAGATTGATTCATCAACTGAAGACGCAACTGCAAATGATCGCCTAACTTATAAGGGTGTCCTGTGGGAATAAACAGCCCTTTATTCTCTAGGAAATACATGTAAGAACCGTACAACGCGCCCAAGGCATTAATACCGATGGACAGTGTGGTCATTTGTGGTGATTCTGGCGCTAAATCTTGTGACATAATGTTTGCGTCTTATTGTAAAAATAAATGATCTTAACGTAAGCAGCTTTGACACTGTACCGATAAGTTTTCAAGCAACAGCTCTTTATTAATATTGGCCTTGCTCAACCCTTGTTCTTGGATATCCAATGTCTTTTCATACAGTAAAAACACACGCTTTACATCCAACTGTTTACTTAATTTAGCACAAAATAACGACAACGCGCTATCATCGGATGATGATTCATCCAACAGCCTGCCCTTCACCACCGCCAACAAGACCTCGCTCAGCAAACGGATTAACAACGCAAAGTCATGCTGCTTCCAGCGCACCGCCATTTCATTAAAACTCAAACGTCCTTCAATCAAACCCGACAAGTCATTTAACAGCGCTTGTCGTACGCCCAACGTACCCGATGCCAATAATTGTTGTGCGTACAAAGGACGGTGCGATGACAAGCCTAATGCGGCAGTGATCTCACCATCCGTCGCTGGACGAACGGTGCCTTCTTGCGATATTTGAGCACCAATGTCTTTGAGCCATCGCAACCCTTGTTCAAAAGACGGTGCGTCAAACTCATAACGCTGACAACGTGAGCGGATGGTGGGCAGCAAGCGCATTGGCGCATCGCTTAAGAGAACCAAATAACTGTCTGGTTGAGGCTCTTCTAAGGTTTTCAGCAGCGCGTTGGTCGCATGCTCATTCATCGCTTCAGCCAGCCCGATCAGTAACACTTTTGCACCGCCTTGCTGAGAGGTTTTATTCATCAGCACGGTGGAGTCACGCACGTCTTCAATTTTGATTTGCTTACCAGTATCTTCTGGCTCTAAATACATCACATCCGGATGATTTTGAGCGGCGTACAGCACGCAAGATTTACACGCCCCACACGCGTGAATACCGGACGTGTCAGTGCACAGCAGCCCTTTTGTTAATTGCTCTGCAAACAGCCGCTTTCCCACCCCTTCTGGCCCAGCCAATAATAACGCATGCGGCAAGCGTTGCTGCTCTGCCGATTGATTCAGTACATTAAATTGAGCATGCTGCCAAGGCAGCGGATGAAGGGGCGCAGTGTTCGTCATGATGAGCCCGATGTGTTGTTCGATTGAGGGACAGACAGACGATACGACGCAATGTAACCGTCTAACAGCTTAATTAGTGACGCCTGTACGACATCCAATGATTGGCTCGCATCCACCACCAAATATCGCGACGGATCATTTTCAGCACGTGATAAATACGCATCTCGGACGCATTGATGAAACGTCGATGGCTCTTGCTCAAACCGATCCAGCGCGCCGCGGTTTCGTGCTCTGGCTTGACTGACAGATAAGTCTGCGTCTAACACAATCACCTGATCGGCCTTAAATTCTGAAAGCACCAGCTGCTCCAGCGTGGAAATGGCATCGTCTCCGAGCCCTCTGGCAGCACCTTGATACACATACGTGGCATCAATAAAGCGATCGCTGATGACCCATTGGCCGCGTTCAAGAGCGGGTAAAATAACCTGTTCAAGGTGTTGCGCTCGAGCAGCAAAGATCAGCAACAACTCCGCCATGGGCGACACAGATTCGTCTCGGGTGCTAATCAATAATTCACGAATTTCTTCTGCCAACGGCGTACCACCCGGCTCACGGGTGTGGATGAAATCAATGCCTTTTTGGCTCAAATACTCTCGAATGAAGGCACTGTTGGTACTTTTACCAACACCCTCGCCCCCTTCTATGACTATAAATTGCCCTCGAGTAATCGACTGAGACACATCAACATCCTCTTCTGTTCATACACACCTAGGTTGCCTGAGTAAGGCGTTCATTCCATTATTCAAAACGAGCGTTTGACGTCACTCTGTTATTCTTTTGCTTGAATCACTCGACGGTAACGAGCAACGGCTTCGTTATGCTCATCCAATGTATCGCTGAAGGTATGCCCACCTTTTCCTGTGGCAACAAAATACAGTGACGTACCGCTCGCTGGATTCAAAGCCGCTTTGATTGACTCTTCACCGGCCAAGGCGATTGGCGTGGGAGGCAACCCATTGATCACATAGGTGTTGTATGCATTTTTATCGCGCAAGGCCGTGCGTGTGATACTGCCTTGGTACGCATCGCCCATGCCATAAATGACCGTGGGATCCGTTTGCAGCATCATGCCTTTTGCCAATCGTCGGACAAATACACCGGCCACTTTATCTCGCTCGCCTGCGACCCCAGTCTCTTTTTCAATGATCGACGCCATAATCAAGGCTTCATATGGATCTTTGTAGGGTAAACCGGGCGCTCGATTTTCCCATGCCTCGTCTAACACCGACAGCAACTTGTTATGCGCCTGTTTCAATATTTCGATATCGGTTGTGCCTTTTGTAAACACATACGTCGCAGGAAAGAACAAGCCCTCGACATGTTGGTGCGTTGTATAACGCTCTAAAAAACCCAACTGTTTAAACACCTGCTTTGGATCTGCGCTCTGAAGAGTTCGCTCAATGCCTTTTTGTTTCCAGAGCTTATTCAAGGCTGTTTTCACATTCCACCCTTCAACGAAGGTAATTTTATACTCCATCACACCTTGCTGACTTAATGTGTCCACAAACTCGGAAAAACTCACGCCTTCGGTCAGTTCATACTCACCTGGTACCAAATCAGGGTGCGGTGCAAAGCGTACATACCAACGCATGCATAGACGACAATTGAAGTAGCCTCGCTCATGAAGGTCGTCAATCAATCCGTATAAATTATCACCAGATTGCACTTCATATGACTCATCGTCTCCGATGTTCAAAGGAATAAATGGGATGCGTGTTAAGCTCCAAATGAGCAATGGCACCAATATAAAAAGACTGAGCATCACGCCCACTATCAATCGTTGAACTTGTTTCATGTGGTTTATTAACTTACTACCTTCGTTATTCTGTCATCATCGTGCTTATCACGACGGTTTATTTGGTGGTCACACGGTCAAATATGATCAATGAGCCTGTGCTGTATTATGGGCACCCAATGGGGGTTATCAAATTGCCTGACGGCTGGACTGCTGACGGTAGCATTCGCTTGAGTCTCACTTACATGAACGGCCTTTACCTGCGCCACATGCAGTAAACTGTTACTGATGAACAGTTCGTCAGACTGTAACACATCTTCCAAACAAAAACGTCCAATTTGAACATTCAATCCCAACTGCTCAGCTTGATTCAGGATGCATTCTCGCATGACGCCTCGAATGCCAGCCTGCTCAAGTGATGGCGTATACAGCACATCGCCCTTTACCCAAAACACATTCGCCGCTATCGCTTCAACAACGATGTCGTCTTCATCCAACATCAATCCTTCATGCACAACCACATCATTAAACGTATCTGCCCATTCGGCCCGCGCCATCACTTGTTGAAGTCGGTTTAGATGCTTCACACCCGGTAACGGGTCAGTGGATAAACGTTGATTACATACCCGGACATGAATGCCGTCTTGGCGCCATTGGTTAATGTGTTGTGGCATCGCACTGTACGTAATACAGCACGTCGGTGACGTACCCGATGCATATCGATAACCTCGTTGACCGTCACCCCGAGTGATCATCACCTTGAACACACCCTCAGACAGCTGCAGCTCTGTGAGTGTCGCTTTAAGCGTCATCATATTGGCACAAATGTCGTCCAAAGAAAGTACAATGTGTAAACGCTCTAAATCACGTTCTAAGCGTTGCGCGTGTAACGACCACAGTTCAATGGTCTCAGAACGACACGCCATGGTTGTGAACACGCCATCGCCGTATGCCACACCTCGATCATGTGGACTGAGTAAGCCGTTCAATTCACCATTAACAATCCAACTTTGTACGCTCAATGCGGTGCACACCCTCAAGTAACAATAATTCATTCAAGGCGTCACATTGAGCCTTGTGTTCAATACAGTATACTCTCTAATTGACAACTTGCTAGGAGACGCAGCGCATCTCTGAGTCAATAAAAATTCAAGACATAAAAAAACCGCTTCTATATAAACCAGAAACGGCTTGTATGTAATGTGTTCGAATGGATTAGCTGTTCGCTTCGATGTAATCCACAGCCAATTGAATGGTTGTTATTTTTTCTGCTTCTTCATCTGGAATCTCAGTTTCAAACTCTTCTTCCAAGGCCATTACCAACTCAACGGTGTCTAACGAGTCCGCGCCTAAGTCTTCTACAAAAGAAGCTTCATTTTTCA
>JBCDEX010000040.1:0-11155 GCA_039178995.1 Pseudomonadota bacterium
AGCGGCATTGTCAGCGGTTATCTTATTGGGCGCACGTAAAGGCAAGTACGGACCGAACGGTGAAGTACGAGCGATTCCAGGCGCGAACTTACCGTTAGCGGCGTTAGGTACGTTGATCTTATGGATGGGTTGGTTCGGATTCAACGGCGGTTCGGTATTGAAATTGGGCGACGTAGCGAATGCAAACTCAGTCGCAATGGTGTTCTTGAACACGAATGCAGCTGCAGCGGCGGGTGCAGTAGCAGCCTTATTAACCGCGCGTGGATTGTTTGGTAAAGCGGATTTAACCATGTTGTTAAATGGCGCGTTGGCGGGCTTAGTGGTGATCACCGCTGGACCAGATACACCTTCTCCATTGCAAGCAACGATCTTCGGCGCATTCGGTGGTTTGTTGGTGGTGTTCAGTATCTTGACCATTGAACGTTTGAAATTGGACGACCCTGTGGGAGCGATCTCCGTGCACGGTGTGTGTGGTTTGTTGGGCTTGATGTTGGTGCCATTAACAAACAGCGACGCGTCGTTCTCAGGTCAGTTGATCGGTGCAGCAACTATCTTTGGTTGGGTATTCATCGCCTCGATGATTGTATGGTTGATCATCAAAGCCGTGATGGGAATCCGTGTCAGCGAAGAGGAAGAGTACAAAGGTATGGATATCATCGACTGCGGTATGGAAGCGTATCCAGAGTTCAAAAAGTAATCTGCCTTACACCGTGTAGTACCGGGTTATTAAGCGGATCCTCAACCACTTAATAACTTTTTCTTAGGGCCGTTGTCTCTCCACCGGCCCTTTTTTATGCCTGACATTTCGTGTTTCTTTTTTCGTGTGTGACCGACACGCCTCCACTGAATACTCACCCCTTAACATGGCTCATCCTTGAGTTCATTTTTGCATCAATTCGGATAAGCGAACAGTGCTACAATGCGCCGCACAGTAATTAGAAATGGTGTTTTCGTGGCGTACATGATGTTGTCTTCACTGGGCTTTGCCTTGATGAGTGCGTGTGTGAAGTTGGTCAGTGTATATGGTATTCCCGTGCTTGAAATCGTCGCCGCGCGTGCCTTGGTGTCGGTGTGTATCAGCGTCGCAGACATCAAACGCAAAGGCATCTCGATGTGGGGCAACGACCGCGTGTTTCTCGTGTTGCGTGGGGTCATCGGTGCGTTCGCCTTGATGTGCGTGTATTACTCGATGACCACCTTGCCGTTGGCCGAGGCCACCATCCTTCAATATTTGCATCCAGTGTTCACGGCGTTGTTTGCCTTGGTGTTATTAAAAGAAGTGATTCAACGCCCTACGTTGGTGTGCATTGCGCTGAGTTTACTGGGTTTGGTCGTCATGCTGCTGCCCAATTTGACCATGGCATCCAATGACCGCATTGAGTGGTTCAGTGTGGGTGCAGCGTTGTTGGGTGCGGTTGGCAGTGCGGCGGCGTACACGGTGGTCAAACGGTTGAGTTGCACCGAAGACACGTCGGTGATTATTTTTTATTTTCCGTTGATTGCGTTGCCCATTTCGCTGCTGTTGTTAGGCGATGACTTTGTCATGCCCACTGGATTTGCATGGGTGCTGTTGTTGTTTGTGGGCGTGTTCACGCAGGTCGGTCAAATTGGATTAACCAAAGCGATGCAGTGCGAGTCGGCGAATAAAGCGACCGCGTATTCCTACGTTCAAATTGTGTTTGCGATTGTCATTGGTTGGATGGTGTTTGATGAGGTGCCGTCGCTGTATTCGATGGTGGGCGGGGCATTGATTGTCTTAGGTGCGTTGGTGAATGTGTTCGGAACGCGCGGGTATGCGGCGATGCAGTCGTTTATGAGCAATCGTCGAGCGCGATGAGTGTGTGGGTGGTTTGCACAGAAGCGAGCATCCGCTGTTATAATTACATGCTGAGACAGCACGCGCGAATGCGCATGATCTGAGAACACGCGAAGAAGGGATCGAATCACATGAACATTCATATTTTGGCCACCGGCGGCACCATCGATAAAGTGTATTTTGATGCCAACAGTGAATACCACATCGGCGAGCCTCAGGTCTCAAATATTTTAGAGAGCTCCAATGTGACGTTTGAATACTCCGTCACCTCGTTGCTTAAAAAAGACAGTTTGGAGCTCACCGACGACGATCGCGCTGCGATCAGAGCGCATGTTGAATCGCATGCCTCTGAATGCATTGTGATCACCCACGGCACCGACACCATGATTCAAACTGCGGCCGCGCTCGATGGGGTGGCGAACAAAACGGTTGTGATCACCGGTGCGATGATGCCCGCATTGTTTAAAGACAGTGACGCGGATTTTAACATAGCGACTGCGACCACAGCGGTTCAAGTGTTACCGCATGGTGTGTACATTGCGATGAACGGGCAATTGTTTGATCCCAAAACATCGAAAAAAAATCTCGCCTTACAGCGTTACGAAACGCTGTGATTGCGACGCACATAATAAGAAGAGTTTGACCCCATGTTTATTCGAAAAACGCTGTACGCATTATTGACGCCACCTAGTATTTTTTTCATTGGCTTGTTATTTGTGGTGTCGGCATATCATCGTCGCTGGGCGCGCATCTTGCTGTTGCTGATGACGCTGGTGTTTGCCGCGTTGTCGACTCCGTTCGTCGCCAATGCGATTCATGAACGTTTGAATTTATACCCTGTGTTAACCGCTCAAGAGGCCGCTTCGACCCAAGCGCAAGCCATCGTTGTGTTGTCGGGTGGGGTGCAAGGGCATGTTGCCGAATACCAGAGCTACATGCCCAATGCCAGCAGCATTGTGCGCGCACTCTACGCGGCGCAGCTGCATCGCCAAACAGGGTTGCCTGTGTTGGTGACTGGTGGAGGTCGTCGAGACGGAGGTCCTACTGGCGGTGAGTTGATTCGTGATTTCATGCAAAACGAATTGAAGGTGCCAGTGCAATGGGTGGAGTCAAACAGTCAGACCACGCTGGAAAACGCACGCTACACGCACGAGCTGTTGTCACAAGAAGGCGTCGTTCGCATCGTGTTGGTGACCGAAGGCTATCACATGACGCGTTCGTTTGATGTGTTCACTCGATACGGATTTGAGGTGACGCCCGCACCGACATGGCAGAGTGTGCCGCGTTATTCGTTTTCATCATGGGATCAATGGATTCCAACCGCGAGCGATCTCAGTCGCAGCATGACCGGATTGCATGAATTCGTAGGCATGTTGTGGTATCGCATCGAAGCGCTATGAACGACGCGAGAAGAAACGGCATAGATTAAACACACAGTATGAAACACAAAAAACGCCTGCGGTGACAGCCAGCAGGCGTTTTTTGTTGAGGCATCTGTCACACGAGTTGACGCATACGTTCACAGTGCTTAGTGAGAGCAGGCTTCTGTGTGCACGTGACCGTGCTCAAGCTCGTCCGCGGTGGCTTCGCGAATGTTCTCTACTTTGATGTTGAAGTTCAACTCAACGCCCGCCAGCTGATGGTTGCCGTCAACGGTGACTTCGTCGCCTTCAATCGCAGTGATGTGAACAGGAACAGGCCCTTGCTCGGTCATCGCTTCCAATTGCATGCCCACTGCTAAGTCGTCAATGCCTTCGAATGCATTGAGTGGGGCTTTTTGAACTAGCTCGTCGTGACGGTCGCCATAGCCTTCGGCTGGAGGAATGGTCACGTCCAAGGTGTCGCCCACGGCTTTGCCTTCGATCGCTGCTTCCAATCCAGGGATGATGTTGCCATGCCCTTGTAGGAACACCAACGGTTCCTGGCCTTCCGATGAATCAACGATTTCACCGGCTGGATTTTTTAATGTGTAGTGCATGCTAACAACAGCGTCTTTTGCAATTTTCATGGATCAGTCCCATTTGAGGTCAGTGGAAAACAGAGATTCTAGCAGATTTTGGGGGCTTCGGTTTGAATGTGGTTAAATTAATGCATTTGATCTTCTGGATAAGCAGGTCGAGTAAAGAGCCAGCGAAAAGGTGGGCGAAAAGTAAACGATTCGTTGATATAATCACACTATGAACTCAACGGCACCCCAACAATCACCCTCATCGTCTGACAGTCAGGACTCGCTGGGTCTGGTCACACCTCAATCGGTCGTCTTTAATGAGCCGTTTGTGTTGGCCTGTGGGCGTGAATTGTCGCAGTTTGAATTGGTGTATGAAACATACGGTACGTTAAACGCCAGTCGCTCAAATGCAGTACTCATTTGCCATGCCTTGAGTGGTAACCATCACGCAGCGGGGCGTCACAGCGCCGACGACCGAAAACCGGGGTGGTGGGATCACTACGTAGGTCCCGGCAAGCCAATCGACACCAATTGCTTTTTTGTGGTGTGTGCAAACAACATCGGCGGCTGCGATGGCAGCACCGGTCCCAATACCATCAACCCAGAGACCAACACCTTTTGGGCGAATGATTTTCCACGTTTGCGTGTGCGCGACTGGGTGCACAGCCAGCACCGCTTAATGACGCATTTGCACATCAACCAATGGGCTGCGGTGGTGGGCGGCAGTTTGGGCGGCATGCAAGCTCAACGCTGGTCGTTAGAGTATCCAGATAAATTACGTCACTGTGTGATCATTGCGTCGGCGATGCGTTTGAGTGCGCAAAACATTGCGTTTAACAACATCGCGCGCCAAGCCATTTTGAATGACCCTGAGTTTCATGATGGGCGTTACCTAGACAAAAGCACCGCACCTAAATTGGGTTTGTCGGTGGCGCGCATGGTGGGGCACGTAACCTACATTTCCGAAGACACCATGGCGGATCGGTTTGGGCGTGAATTGCGCAAAGGTTCGTTTACCCAAGGCGTCGACGAAGACATTGAATTCCAGATCGAAAGCTACCTGCATTATCAAGGCAACAGTTTCTCTGAAAAGTTTGATGCCAACACCTATTTATTGCTCACGCGCGCATTGGAGTTTTTTGATTTGGCGCGTGAATACAATCACGATCCAATCAAGGCATTTGAACACGCAACGTGCAAGTTTTTTGTGGTGGCCTTCAGCAGCGACTGGCGTTTTTCTCCAGAGCGTTCACGCGACATGGTGCAGGCGATGCTCGCAGCAAAAAAACAAGTCACCTACGTGGAAGTGCAATCGGACTACGGACACGATGCATTCTTGGTGCCTAACGAACGCTATGAGCAAAATTTGCGCACTTACTTGAGTCATGTGGCGAAGGAGTGTGGCGAATGAGAGTCGATTTAAAAACCGTTGAGCAATGGGTGGTGAACGACGCGCATATTTTGGATTTAGGGTGTGGTGACGGTACGTTGTTGGCGATGTTGAACGACAAAAAAAATGTCAATGGTGTGGGCGTGGAAATCAACCCAGAAAAAATCCAAGCGTGCATTGAAAAACACGTTCAAGTGATTGAGGTAGACATGTCCATTGCCTTGGAAAATTGCGTAGACAATGGGTTTGATGTTGTTATCATGACCCAGTCGTTGCAAGTGGTGCGGCACCCCAACGAGATCTTGGATCACGTGTTGCGCGTTGGCAAAGAAGCCATCATTGCGTTTCCAAATTTTGCGCACTGGAGCAGTCGATTGTACCTTGCCTCGAAAGGCAAAATGCCAGTGTCAAAAAATTTGCCGTTCAGCTGGTTTGATACGCCGAACATTCACTTTTTTACCCTGCGTGATTTTGAAGAATACTGCAAAAATCAAGGCATCGAGGTATTGGATCGCTGCGTATTAAATTCAAACAACAAACCCGATGCCTTGAGTAAATTTCTGCCAAACGTGTTTGGCAGTACGGCAATCTATCGCATCAAACGATGAGCGTGAATATTATGAAGACAAGGGCAACAGTGACTCGCAATGTAATCAAGCAATGGATATTAGCGGCGATGCTATTAGTGGTGTCGTGTGCCTCGTGGGCGGGCGAGAAAGTGTTTGGCGATTACGTGGTGTATTACTCCGTGTTCACGTCCGATTTTTTACAGCCCAAAATTGCCCAGCGACATGGTATCACGCGGTCGCATGATCGCGTGTTGTTAAACGTCACTGTGCATAAGAGAGGCACAGATAAGAACGGAAAGAAGAGCATCGCGAACAATGTCCCAGTCAAAGCCATCATCAAAGGCAGCGCCAGTGATTTGATTCATTCGCACTTCATTAAATTCAAACCGGTGATTGAACCCAATGCCTTGTACTATATTGGCGACTTTAAAGCGCCGGGTAGGCAAGTGTACATTGTGGATTTAGACATTACCCCAGAAGGTAAAAAAAGATCATTTAACCTGCGCTTCAATCATGAAATTTTTGCTTTAAAAGAATGAGAACGTAATCGCATGGACATCGTGCTCGCCAGTGGCAACCAAAAAAAAATCAAAGAACTGCAACAAACTTTGAGTTCATTGCAGTGTAATGTGATTCCACAGTCCGAATTTAACGTCACCGAAGCCGATGAAACGGGATTAAGTTTTATTGAAAACGCCATTTTAAAAGCACGCCATGCGTCCAAAGCGGCCGCATTGCCTGCCATTGCAGACGACTCTGGATTGTCGGTATTGGCCTTGAATGGCGCACCGGGAATTTATTCCGCACGCTACAGCGCGATGGACGGTGAAGGCAATGCGTCTGACGAGCGCAACAATCAGAAACTATTGGCTGCGATGGACGGCATCGATGACCGCCGTGCCTTTTTTTACTGTGCCTTGGCGTTTGTGTCGCACGCCGACGATCCAACTCCCTTGGTGGTTACCGGCGCATGGCATGGAAACATCTTAGACGCAGCGCAAGGTGAGCATGGCTTTGGCTACGACCCTTTGTTTTACGTTGAAGCGCACAACTGCTCATCGGCGCAATTAGAACCCAGCGTTAAAAACGCCATCAGTCATCGAGGCATTGCCATGCAGCAATTGCTGCCAGCGCTGATCTCGCACTTGGGTTTGACGCCTTCGTGACTACACAATCACACTCGTTATCATTGCCAGAACTGAGTCTCTACATACACATCCCGTGGTGTGTTAAAAAATGCCCTTATTGCGATTTTAATTCGCATCAATCGAGCATCGACGACATTCCTGTGGATCAATACATTGAGCAATTGACGCAGGATTTAGAGGCTGACTTGCCTTACGTTCAAGGACGCTCACTTCACAGTGTGTTCATTGGTGGTGGCACGCCCAGTGTGTTCTCGGCGGACGCGATTGGACGCATCTTAGAGAGCGTGCGCAGCCACATCGCGTTTGCACATGACGTTGAGATCACCATGGAAGCCAACCCTGGCTCAGTGGACAATGTGCATCTGCGTGATGTGCACCAAGCGGGCGTTAATCGGTTGTCGATTGGGGTGCAAAGCTTCAACGATCAGCATCTAAAACGATTGGGGCGGGTGCACGACAGTCATTTGGCGCATGCCGCCATCGAAACTGCGTTGAACGCGGGGTTTAAACGCATCAATTTAGATTTGATGCATGGCCTGCCCGAACAAACCGTCAAACAGGCGCTGACCGATTTAGAGATGGCTGCGCGTTACCCTATCGATCATCTTTCGTGGTATCAGTTGACGCTTGAGCCCAACACCGTGTTCTATTCCAAACCGCCCCCGCTGCCTGAAGAAAACTTACTCAGCTCGATTTACGATCGAGGTCATGCGTATTTGGTGGATCAAGGTTATGCACGTTATGAAGTTTCGGCGTACGCGCGCAACGACTCGTGCTCACGTCACAATATTAACTATTGGACCTTTGGCGACTATCTTGGCATCGGCGCAGGCGCTCACGGAAAAGTGACGTTGAGTGCAGAGCAAGAGATCATTCGCACGCAAAAAACGCGATTACCAAAAGATTATTTGGCGGCGAAATTTTCCGCTGAGTCTGAAACAGGGCGCACCTCAACATCCGTTCCCAAAGATGAGCGCGCGATTGAATTTTTCATGAACGCCTTACGTCTCAGTCAAGGGTTTCGAGTGGATGAGTTTGAGAGCCGTACCGCGCAATCGTTCGATGCGTGGTGCGCTAAGTTTGAAATCTTGAAAGACAAAGGCTTATTGGAAGATCAACAAAACAGGTGGACGCCCACGCCACTGGGTGCCCGATTTTTGAACAGCGTGTTGGCTGAGCTAAGTGATTGAGCGAGTGATTGAAAAGAACCACTTAACAGAGAGTTTGGTGTGCTAACACGCCGTAAATGAATATTAATTTAAGAAGCAGCTGAGTGTCTAGAAAACTCGGGGCTATTCATTACTAGATGGAATCTATAAAGTAGGCACACGGAACAGGAGGTAGTCAATGGAGCGTGTTACCCAATACTTTGAGCAATTTTCGAATTAGAGTGTGCTTAGGCGATTTTTTTTAGTTTGGCTTTGCTCTCGTCATGAGAGGGCAGCGGCGCAAAATACCCCATAGTCAGTAACAGCAAGCCGACAATGATAAACGAGACAATCCGTTCAATGGTGTCTTGATCTGCGAAGTCCACTGTAAACAGCTTTGCAATTACCAATGCAATCAATGCCGCGCCCAGAAGCCAAACAGATCGAATGTTCTTTTTCGCAGCGACGATGGTCACCGTTAAGCCCAAGAAAACCCAAACAATAGAGACCACCATTTGAACGAGTGATGACTCAAATAAATCCGACGCCGTATAGTCAATATTGCCTACAACGTGCAACACTTTTAATAACATTGAGTTGAACCAAGCAAACACAAAAAGGCCGATTGATATAAAGAACTCTTTCGAAGATATCCATTGTTTTCCATGCGTGGAGAACCATGAAAGAATTGCCATTAAACCTACGCCCTGCAATACATCATGTGGGTTCAGTACCGGAAAATACGGTAGTGAGTTAAGCTTCTCGATGGCCATGAAGTTCCCAAACACACTCCATGCTAGGTATACCATGATCAAAAAGCAAACGATTTCTTGGGTATACGCTTTGGGCTCTAAGGAAACCGGAAGCTTTTTATAGTGCGTCAAACCGATTATTGCCAGTACGCACAGGCTGATAAACATTAATGGCTTCCAAATGGCGTCTAAGTTCAATGTGTTTGCAATGTTAATAACCTCTTGATGGGCAAACAATAATACCAGTACGCCTGTTAACACATGCAGTGCGTAACGGTGCATCACCTCATAAGAGTGTGCTCTGCACTTTGCGTCAATCCAATAGATACTGATAATCGCTATGATAAATACAAGGTGCATGGGGCTTATGATCGCGTCAAATAAACAACTGTTGTTAGGTGTTGATTGAAATTGATAAGGGAGTGAACACGTGTAGTAATATGTGCACACAATTGCCAATGGGATGAACAGAAACCATGGGTGCATTCTCACTTTGGTGTATTGCTTATTTATAAATTGTGAGCGGACACACAGTCCGTACCATACCCAAGCGCTTAATGTAACAAATGCAATGTATAACCATGCAGAATTTGAGTCGTAATTAAATGATAATAATTGCACGGCGGTGACGTAATACCACCAAAAAACACCGATGGCGAAAAAGCCCCAATGAAGTTTTTCCTTATGGATGTAATCATATTGTTGAATTAAATACGCGGTAATAAACCCTGACGCTCCCAGCAACGCACTGCCCATGAATGAGGTGTTTAAAAATGGAAGTGCGTACTCAGTCGCACCGTTGGCATAATCAAGCAATAACGCTAATCCAGCCAATAATTGAAGAACCAAACCAAACAGCGTCATCAGTGTTCGGTTTTGTTTAAGGCCAATCCACACAAACGCCGCACCTTCAATGGCCCAAACAGCGGATGTCCAGCGACCATCAAACGCTAGAGGAATGGTTAATGTGGCGAAAAGAACACTCAGTGCGACAAAGGACTCTTTTAATGTTGTTAATTCGGGTGCATCTTTCTTGATCAAAAAGCGAGCCAAGCCAAGATAAAACAGCGCTAATATCGCGCTGCTGATGGCCATGCCATATTCATAAGGGTATACGATGTAGCTTTGCAATACGCTGCTGACGATGGGTGTGCCAAATACCAGTGTGCCATCAACAATACCTTTAAGCTCTGGCGGTTGTCGACGTGCAAATAAAATTGAGATTCCCGTGAATATAAGAAAAAACAAAATAATAAAGGGTTGAACGCTCCAATAATTTGTCGCATCGTATTCTAAAACACCCCAGATGGTCGCGACCACGTAGGTTGCAATGAAGCCCAGTACATTAAGAAGCCTCCAGGATTTAAACCAGGAGACTGAAAAAATAGACAAGTTTAAAATGGCGTAATACACAAACAAGGCAACATGACTTCCTTGGCCCGTGGACGCCAAGATTGGAGAGGCAAAGCCACCTAATAAACCGGTAATGGCTAATGCTTTGGCGTTTTGCAATACGGACAAGCCAACGGTTAACGCACTGGTCGCAAGCAGCAATGCGAACGTGATCGAAGCCGGAATGAGTTCATACAATCTATGGCTGGCAAAGATTGTTAAAAACAAAATCGCAGCACCCCCTCCTTGGAGGATCAGACTGTAGGGTCCTGTTTTTTCCTTAAGAAACCAGCCTCCTCCAATGAGCAGCAAGCCGAGTGTCGCCATGCCAATCATTCTCAACTCAATGGGAACCCAGCCTTGATCGATGGAGTGTTTTGCTAAAAACGACATGCCAAAGAATAAAACAACCATCCCAACTCGGACAATGGAGTTCCCCTCTGAAAAGTAACGTACGACTCCCTGTAGAGCACGATCAATCGCAGTATTGATGATGTCTGGTGATGTGTTAAAGTTAGATGTGTGACTTATGTTGTCTATAGGCTGAGTGCTTGATGAGGTATCAAATTGTTGTTCATCAGGTTTGGTCAATGGTCTGTTGTGATGTTGCGTAAGAATGTGTTCTGTTGATATTGACGGTTGGGTTGCGTCAGTCGTATTCGAATCGGTTTTGGCGTCATTGTATAGGTTAGCTAACACATCATCGAGGTGAGTCAGTTTGGTTGACAGCTTGTCTATTGTCGTCTGTTGTTTTTGCGACATTAAAAACAGCGCAATGACCGCAAAGATCAATATCACTTCAATCATAAATCAGTCCAAGTTTTTATTATGTATGAGCAATCATGCCATATAATGTGCATTTCGGCATTAGATGAATCATCAACTGTAGCTGATTGTCGGGTATTTTTTTGATTACAGAAAAATAGTCTTGGACATATGATGTTTCATCGTGACCTCGATCACAAGATATTAATTATCAGACGATGAAATAT
>JBCDEX010000041.1:0-11114 GCA_039178995.1 Pseudomonadota bacterium
ACAACACACAAACCGATCGTTGCACTCATTGCTCGCACGGCATGGGCACAAACGCAGCACTGAAAAACAAACACACGCAACAATGATGTGACCTCGCTTTATGAGTGATTAGCCCTCAGTGAAGGCAGATCAAAGAACATACATAAGACAAAACCGACCACAGGACATTTTTACTATGCAAAACATCCCAGCAACAAACGAACCCAACCGTCCTGTGACCACCTCGACTCCCGACGTCGGCGCCACCCAAGAGAGCATCCAAGCATCGGCTCCTGGCCAACTGCGCATTATCAAGCGCAACGGCAGCTTGGTAACGTACAACGACAACAAAATTAACATCGCACTCAGCAAAGCATTCATTGCCGCTGAAGGCAGCACAGCAGCAGCCTCATCGCGTATTCGCGAAACCATCTCGGGCATGACCACACAAATTACACAAGTGTTTTCACGCCGTATGCCATCAGGTGGCACCATTCACATCGAAGAAGTGCAAGACCAAGTTGAATTGGCATTGATGCGTAACGGACACCACAAAGTCGCTCGGGATTACGTTATTTACCGTGAACAACGCGCCATGGAACGTGCGCAACAACCTCAAACGCCCACCCGCAAAGTCGACATCAACGTCATCAACGCCGACGGACAACAAGTGCCATTAGACGTCGCTGAATTGGAGAAAATCGTTGCGGATGCGTGTCACAACCTAGAGCATGTTGACGCTGAGCTGATCATTGAACAAGCACTCAAGAACTTATACAACGGCATCCCTGAAAAAGAAGTGCACATGTCGCTGATGATCACCGCACGTACATTGGTCGAACAAGAACCTAACTACAGCTACGTGACATCACGTATTTTAATGCACAGCTTACGCAGAGAAGCGCTTGGATTTTTTGGCATCGCCACCAGCGCCAGCAATGCAGACATGCACACCTATTACCCAATGGCATTAGCCAGCTATGTTCAAAAAGGCATTGAGCTTGAGCTGCTGAGCCCTGAACTGTCGACGTTCGACTTGGCTCGATTAGGCGACGCCATTCAACCAGAGCGCGATTTGCAGTTCACCTACCTTGGCTTGCAGACGCTGTATGACCGTTATTTCATTCACTCCAATGACGTGCGCATTGAAATGCCTCAACTCTTTTTTATGCGCGTTGCCATGGGATTGGCCATCGAAGAAGACGACAAAAACGCACGCGCAATCGAGTTTTACAACTTGTTGTCCTCGTTTGATTACATGAGCTCAACACCGACATTATTTAACGCAGGCACACTGCGTCCTCAGCTGTCATCGTGCTACTTAACAACGGTTCCAGATGATTTACACGGCATTTACGGCGCGATTCAAGACAACGCCATGCTGTCAAAATGGGCAGGCGGATTGGGCAACGATTGGACACCTGTCCGAGCGTTGGGCGCTTACATTAAAGGCACCAATGGTCGTTCACAAGGCGTTGTACCTTTCCTTAAAGTGGTCAATGACACCGCCGTTGCCGTCAACCAAGGTGGCAAGCGCAAAGGAGCTGTGTGTGCGTACTTAGAAACATGGCATATGGACGTTGAAGAGTTCATCGAGTTGCGCAAAAACACAGGTGACGATCGTCGCAGAACGCACGACATGAATACTGCCAACTGGGTACCGGACCTGTTTATGAAACGCGTCTTCAATGACGAAGATTGGACATTATTTTCGCCAAATGACGTACCTGATTTGCATGACTTGTACGGTCAAGCATTCGAACAACGCTACGCAGAATACGAAGCAATGTGTGACGATGGCTCCATGCAGTTATTTAAGCGCGTGTCAGCCAAAGAACTGTGGCGAAAAATGCTCGGCATGTTGTTTGAAACAGGCCATCCATGGATCACCTTTAAAGATCCGTGCAACTTGCGTTCACCTCAGCAACACGTGGGCGTTGTTCACTCGTCGAACCTGTGCACAGAAATCACCCTCAACACCAACAAAGACGAAATCGCCGTGTGCAACTTGGGCTCTGTGAACTTGCCTCAGCATATTGAAAACGGGCAGCTGAACATCGATAAATTGGCCAAGACCGTAAAAACAGCGATTCGCATGCTCGATAACGTGATCGACATCAACTACTACGCCGTGCCTCAAGCACAAAATTCAAACGCATTGCACCGCCCAATCGGCATGGGCATTATGGGTTTCCAAGACGCACTTTACAAGCAAAAGTTGCCGTACGCATCGCCTGAAGCCGTTGAGTTTGCAGATCGCTCAATGGAAGCCGTCAGCTACTTTGCAATCAAAGCCTCCAGTGATTTGGCGGTTGAACGCGGCGCGTACTCGACGTTCAAGGGCTCGCTGTGGGATCAAGGCATCTTGCCGATTGATTCAATCAAATTACTCCAAGAGCATCGCGGTAAAGAATTCGCACAAATTGACGACAGTCAAACACTTGATTGGGATGGACTCAGAGCAACGGTTCAATCTCAAGGCATGCGCAATTCAAACGTGATGGCCATTGCGCCGACCGCGACCATCGCCAACATCACCGGCGTATCTCAGTCGATCGAACCGACGTATCAAAACCTCTATGTTAAATCGAACTTGTCGGGTGAATTCACCGTGGTCAACCCTTACCTAGTGCGCGATTTAAAAGCACACAACCTATGGGACAGCGTGATGGTAAACGATCTGAAATACTACGAAGGCAGCATTCAAAAGATCGACCGCATTCCAAATGAGCTGAAACATTTGTACACCAACGCCTTTGAAGTCGAGCCTCGCTGGATTGTAGACGCCGCATCGCGTCGTCAAAAATGGATTGATCAAGCGCAGTCATTGAACTTGTACATCAACGCAGCCGACGGTAAAAAACTCGACATCACGTACCGCATGGCGTGGTTACAAGGCTTGAAAACAACGTATTACTTACGTGCCTTAAGTGCCACCTCAACGGAGAAGTCAACGATTGAATCGGGCGCATTGAATGCGGTTTCATCTGACACCGCCCCTGCGGTATCCGCCGTACCCGCACCTGTGCCTGACGCATGTTCAATCGACAACCCGGACTGCGAAGCCTGCCAGTAACATCTCAACGACGCTCGATCACCATTCGATGATCGAGCGTCGCTTTCAATGAAACGCGACCGTGCTCGCATTTAACAGCTTATTCACATGCTGAGCATACCTTAATCACAGCTTACCCACAAAAGTACAAACACTACATCGTGTTATTTTTCTAACAATAAACCACAATATATTGTGGTCAGTGCGGGTAAATTACGCTAATATGATAGACAACAATATCGTATGTCATGACGGCTCGAATCAATAACAATCAACATAGACAACGATACACACAACTTAACAACAGACAATCACACGAAGAGGCCATCATGTTAAATTGGGATGATTACGATTCAGAGAACACCGTTACGCCAAGCACCGCCAATCCAGTTGAGCAAGTACAATCTCAACCTATGAACGCGCTGTCCACGGCACCCAATACGGCTCAAGCGACACCCAATCCATTCACTCAGCCGTTTGATCAAACCGTTGTCGTTAATGAATCGCTCAATGTAAGCGCTCAAGCGGCAGCACCTCAAATGACGGCATCGGACGCACTCGCGCCAGCGCCTGAGACAAAAACAGCTGCGCCTTCTGTGGACTCTGACTCACTCACACCCGCTCAACGCGCGGCCGAAGGCTTGAAGCAATTGGACGTACAAAAAGGCATTGATGATTTGGAAATGGGCGCCAGCCGAATCCAAGTTGACGACAAAGCGATGATTAACTGCCGTGCAGACTTGAATCAATTGGTGCCATTTAAGTACGAATGGGCTTGGCAAAAATATCTAGATGGGTGTGCAAACCACTGGATGCCTCAAGAGGTTAACATGACCGCTGACGTCGCTTTGTGGAAAAATCCCGAAGGCTTAACCGATGACGAGCGTCGCATTATCATGCGTTCATTAGGATACTTTTCAACTGCAGATTCGCTGGTGGCCAACAACTTGGTATTGGCTCTGTACCGCCTAATTACCAACCCAGAATGTCGTCAATACTTATTGCGTCAAGCGTTTGAGGAAGCCATTCACACCCATGCGTATCAATATTGCGTTCAATCACTTGGCATGGACGAAGGCGAAGTCTTCAACATGTACCGCGAGCTGCCGTCGATTGCAAAAAAAGCCGCATGGAGCATCAGCCACACCAGTGCGTTATCAGATCCAACTTTCACCACTGGAACACCTGAAAGCGACCAGGAGCTATTGCGTAATCTAATTGGATTCTATGCCGTCACCGAAGGCATTTTCTTTTATTGCGGCTTCACACAAATTCTCTCGATGGGTCGCCGAAATAAAATGACCGGCGTCGCTGAGCAATTCCAATACATCCTGCGTGATGAGTCCATGCATTTAAACTTCGGCATTGACGTCATAAACCAAATCAAATTGGAAAACCCACACTTGTGGACTGCTAAATTCCAAGAGGAAGTCACTCAGATGATTTTAGAAGGCACTCAACTTGAAATTGAATACGCACACGACAGCATGCCACGCGGCATTCTTGGTATGAACGCTCAATCAATGGAAGAATATCTTCAGTTCATTGCGAATCGTCGACTATCTCAACTCGGATTAGCCGAACAATTCCCGGGCGCGACCAATCCATTCCCTTGGATGTCAGAAATCATGGACCTGCGTAAAGAGAAAAACTTCTTTGAAACACGCGTCACAGAATATCAAGTGGGTGGCGCCTTAAACTGGGACTGAGCTCCCCATAATTTTACAAAAAGAGTTGCCTGCAACTCTTTTTTTATTCCTGTTCGCGAGGATAATAACAACCACTACATGTAACAAGGAAATATCATGACCATTGCTTACTGGTGCGTTCTTACATGCGCAATCATGCCATACCTCTTGATCGTTTTCGCAAAAGCGGCGTGTCCAAATCTCGACAATCGCAAACCACGCGAGTCACTCGACACACTAACCGGCTGGCCACAGCGAGCGGCTTGGGCTCAAGCCAATGCATTTGAATCCTTCCCGATGTTCGCGGCCGCAGTCATCATTGCATCGCTGATTGAAAAAATCGACTCTACTCTGATTGACACCTTAGCGGTGTCGTATGTCTTAAGTCGCATTGTGTACAGCATCTGCTATGTATTCGACCGCCATATTTTACGCTCAACGGCATGGTGCATTGGCGTCGCCATTTGGTTCAGTCTGTTCGTGATGTCCGCATAATTTGACGTTCAAATATCAACAGACTTAATGTACTTGCACCCAGTTTGCGATAAAATGAACTGTTAATATCAACTAAGCAACCGTGAATAAAGCAACTCAATGAGCGTATTTAAACAATCTCAAAAACTGGCCAACGTGTGCTATGAAATTCGTGGTCCAGCACTTCAAGAAGCATATCGTTTAGAAGAAGAAGGCCATCGAATCGCCAAACTCAATATTGGCAACCCGGCTCCATTTGGATTTGACGCACCAGAGGAAATCATTCGCGACGTCATGAAGAACATCCATGAAGCGCAAGGCTACTGCAATTCAAAAGGCTTATTCAGCGCTCGAAAAGCCATCATGCAAGACCGACAATTACACGGCATTGACGGCACACAGCTTGATGACATTTACATTGGCAACGGCGTCAGTGAGCTCATTGTCATGGCCACACAAGGCTTACTTAATAATGGCGACGAGGTCTTGGTGCCCGCACCGGATTACCCATTATGGACGGCTGCGGTCAACTTATCGGGAGGAACCGCCGTTCATTATCATTGCAATGAGGACGATGACTGGAATCCAGACGTCAATGACATTGCTGATAAAATCACCCCCAAAACACGTGGCATTGTCCTGATCAACCCAAACAATCCAACTGGCGCTGTGTACTCTAAAGACGCGCTTCAAGCGATTGTCGATCTGGCTGAAAAACATCAGCTGATTGTATTTGCCGATGAAATTTACGACCGCATTATTTACGATGACGCTGAATTCATTCCACTCGCGTCTTTAGTCAAAAACACAATCTGTCTCAGCTTTAACGGACTGTCAAAATCGTATCGACTGGCAGGGTTTCGCTCTGGCTGGATGATCGTCAGCGGAGCAAAGGACTTAGCTCCTGACTTTATTGAAGGACTGGACACATTGGCATCGATGCGTTTGTGCTCAAACGTACCCGCTCAACTGGCGATTCAAACGGCACTGGGTGGCTATCAAAGCATCAACGACCTTGTGATGCCAAGCGGACGTTTACATGCTCAGCGCGAGGCGGCGTATCAAGCATTGACAAGAATTCCTGGCGTCAGCTGCGTTAAACCCAACGGCGCGATCTACATGTTTCCAAAACTCGACCCGTCTGTGCATCGGATCAAAGATGACGCTCAGCTGGTGTTGGATTTATTACGCCAAGAAAAAATACTCCTCGTTCAAGGCAGCGGATTTAATTTAGATGATCAACAACATCTACGCATTGTCTTTTTACCTCGCGCAGACGAACTCACTGAGATCATTACCCGTGTTGGGCGCTTTCTAGAACAATACACTCAATGACGGCGATTCGCTGCACTCAAGACATCGATAGCAACACATGACACAGACACCTGAATTACACATGGTAGGCGCCAATGGATTTCCAGCAAACACCTATCAGCATCTCATAGATCAATTAGACTGCACTCAGCGTCATTATTTGAATCTGATTGCGCATCCGTACAAAGCTGGTTTTTTCACCTGGGACAGCATTGCCAACGAAATCATTCATAATATTGAAACCGTCGCATCAGGCCCTGTGATCGGCATCGGTCATTCCAATGGCGCCGTCACAACGTACCTTGCGTCTCAGAAGCGCCCCGATTTATTCTCACAGCTGATTTTAATCGAACCCGTATTCTTTAAACCCGTATACCGATTAGCCATGGCAGCCATGAATCTATTCAAACCAAAACAGAATGCTGGACACATGTACAAGCAAGCCAGCGTCCGTAAAGAACTGTTTGACTCCAGAGACCATGCGCGGGATTATTTTGCAGGCAAATCACTGTTCAAAGAGTTCTCATCCGAATCGCTTGATGCCTACGTTGAACACGGAATCAAAGACATCGACAACGGCTGCACACTGACCTTTGATCGTCGTGTGGAAGCAAAAATTTTCGCCACACTGCCCACCAGAGTCGCCGCCGCCAAACACACACTGCCAACCCATGTGTTATTTGGCCAGACAAGTGATTTGTCGCGTTATTTAGACATTGCGTATTGGCGTAAGAACTTCGGCGAGGACAGCATACTGTTCAACCCAGGTGGGCATTTATTCCCGTTTGAAGACAACGCCTTATTCGTTGAACTGCTTGAAGCACTGATCCATCAAAACAGCGCCTTCATTCAGCAGCATGAGAATCTCTTCCCAAGCCGCCAAGGGTTTACATCATCATGAATCAACCCAGCGTTAAAAGGCTGACTTAATTTTTTTAAGCGATGTGATCATCACAAAGACCAATGCACCAGCGATGACCCCGCCAATGCCGTTAACAGCGGTCGGCCCCAGTAAGCCAACAACGCCGCCTAAACTCCCTACATGCTCAACCAAGTGATGCGCTTGCGGTATGCCGTGCATCAAGATGCCGCCCCCGACTAAAAACATCGCAGCCGTTCCCACGACTGAAAGTGTTTTCATAAGCATTGGACAAAATGCCAAAATCGCACCTCCCAATCGCTGTTTGAATGTTTTCGATTCGCTGGCTGGAGAAGAATTCAGTAAATACAAGCCAACATCGTCTAGCTTAACAATCACCGCAACCAAACCATACACAACCACCGTCACGATGATCGCAATTAACGAAATCACCATGGCTTGCGTTTCAAAGCTTGCGTCTTTGGCTGCATTCAACGCAATCACTAAAATTTCTGCCGACAAAATAAAGTCGGTGCGGATCGCACCTTTGATTTTTTCTTTCTCAAACGCAACCAGATCAATATCTGGATCGCTTAAGCGCTTGAGTGTTTCTTCACGGTCATGATCATGATCCGACGCAAACAACTTATGAAAAATCTTCTCAAACCCTTCGTAGCATAGAAACGCGCCACCCAGCATCAACAAGGGTATTACAGACCAGCTAACATACACACTAAGAAACAAAGCAACGGGCACAAGAATGAGTTTATTCAGTGCCGAGCCTTTCGCCACCGCCCATACCACCGGTAACTCACGGTCCGCTTTAACGCCTGAGACTTGCTCAGCATTCAACGCCAAGTCATCGCCTAATACTCCAGCGGTTTTTTTCGCTGCGACTTTCGTTAACACGGCCACATCGTCTAACAACACCGCAATGTCATCAATTAACGCCAATAAGCCTACGCTTGCCATAATTCCTCTCTCACAATATACAGTGTATTAAAAGTTATACTTCAAACCCACACTCGCAATATTGGTATGATTAACGCTCTCAAATCCAACTTCCAAATCAATTGAGTCATTAATATTCACACCTCCACCAAAGCCAAAACCAAGTGCCCAAGTGTCTTCAATCTCATTCGTCAATGCAATGTTATCAATCTCTTCAAGATAATCTTCGATAGACGCATTGGAGATGACTGGTCCGATAAACGCATACGAATTGTGCGTTGGTGCTACTTGCGCGCGCAATGCAAATCCGGCGTAATAGTCGGCCGCAAGTGTTTGATCCGCACGCGAATCGCTGTACTTAATCTCAACGTCCGACAGTACTTGACCCACTTTTAATTCGGGCATGAGCGTCACGCCATTGCCTAAGTCATACCGATACGCCGCGCTGCCCACCAAGGCATTAAACGTCACGTCGGCTTGTCTTGCTGCTTCTTTGTAACTCGCACTTAGATACGACACGCCGAACACCCACTTAGAGTCTGCTGATTGATGCGTCACTTGAGGAATGGCCAAATTAGCCGATGCCTGACATGACAAAGCGGCCAAACAAATCATCGTCGCTAACTTATGCATAATTGTCGTCCTATTTTCTCTTTTTATTAATATGACTGTCTTTAGTGGACGCGACGCACGTCGTTCCAAGACTGTATAGACTACCCTAATGCGTCGTCTGCAACAAAGTATTTAGGGTCTTCAATCACGTTCACTTTCACCAACCCTTTCGCCTTGGTCAGCAACCGCTGGCAATCTGGGCTCAGGTGCAACAAATGCAGTTTTTTCCCGCTGTTTTTATAGCGCTCAGCCAACACATCAATGGCTTCCAACCCCGAGTGGTCATTTACTGTGGCGTTTAAAAAATCAATCACCACATTGTCTAAATCATCGGAAGGGTCAAAGCTGTTTAAAAAGTTGGTAGTGGACCCAAAAAACAACGACCCATTCACTGAGTACACGGTATGCCCTTGCTGGTCGTCTTCTCGCGACACGTGAATTTGCTTGGCATGCTCCCACGCAAACACTAAGGCGGAATAAATCACTCCTGCAATTACGGCTATGGCCAAATCAGTAAACACAGTAACAGCAGACACCAGCACGATGGTGAATGCATCACTGGGTGGAATTTTATTCATGACACGAAATGAACTCCACTCAAACGTGCCCAACACCACAATGAACATCACCCCAATCAACGCAGCGATTGGAATGTCTTCAATCAAGTCTGGGATGAGCATGATAAATGCCAGTAACCCTAATGCAGCGGTAATCCCCGACAACCGCCCTCGACCGCCTGAGTTAACGTTAATCATACTTTGACCGATCATCGCGCAGCCACCCATACCACCAAAAAAGCCCGTCGCGGTATTCGCAACGCCTTGCGCTATGCATTCTTTGTTGCCGCGACCACGTGTTTGCGTAATTTCATCAATCAAACGCAACGTCAGCAATGACTCAATCAATCCGATTGCAGCCAAAATCAGTGCGTACGGTAATATAATAAAGAATGTTTCCAGATTAAATGGCACACTCGGAATGGCAAACGTTGGCAGACCGCCAGCAATCGACGACACATCGCCCACCACCCTAGTATCAATTGAGGTAAACATCACCAACGCACTGACCACGACAATGGCCACCAACGAAGATGGAACCGCCTTGGTTAACTTTGGTAAAAAATGAATAATGAGCATGGTCAGTGCGATCAACCCCAGCATCACGTACATCACACTGCCTTCAAGCCATGGCACATCAATGCGACTGCCTTCAAGGAAAGTACCGTGAAGCCATCCAGGACCTTCTCCTGTTCCAAGTTGACTTAACTGAGCCAAAAAGATGACGATCGCCAAACCATTCACAAACCCCATCATCACGGGGTGAGGCACTAATCGAATGAACTTACCCAGTCGAAACACCCCTGCCAGTATTTGCAGAATGCCCATCAAAACGACGGTGGCAAACAAATACTGCACACCGTGGTCAACGACCAAGCTCACCATCACAACGGCCAATGCGCCAGTTGCACCTGAAATCATTCCAGGGCGGCCACCAAAGACAGCTGTAATCAACCCCACCATAAACGCCGCATACAAGCCCACCAGCGGGTCAACTTGAGCCACCAAGGCAAATGCAATGGCTTCTGGCACCAAGGCTAACGCAACGGTCAATCCGGATAGCACTTCATTTTTTGCACTGCTTACTTGAGCGGGCTGAATATCAAACATAATACTGCTTCTCTAATTTATGTCACATGAAAGAAAAGGGGACTATTTTACATTAAAACCACTGGATAGTAGAGTCAGACCGATAAAATAAAGTGAAACACGTGCTTAATTTAAAACAACCATTCAGCGCTTTTAATCAGGCGCTTTGTTTAAAATGTCGCACCCGCACTCCGCCCGCAAACAATACAGCAAAATACACACTTACCCCAGCAATGCATAACAAGAGCAGACGCCACACACGATCAAAGGCCGTAAAGTCCTCCCTCACACCAAAAAGCGTTTGTCCAAAAAACAACATGCCTCCCATCAGGCAAGCCGCTACGCAGAACATAGTTACTTGCCGATAAAACCCAGGCTGGACTTGATAGATACCCTGCTTCACCAATCCTCTAAACAACAAATACACATTCAGCATGGCGCTGCATGAAGTTGCCAACGCCAAGCCAACGTGTCCTAATTTGAAGTTCATGTGCAATGGAATCACGAACAAAATATTCGATAGAATGTTCGCGCCC
>JBCDEX010000042.1:0-10886 GCA_039178995.1 Pseudomonadota bacterium
GCCGTGCACTCTAATATGTGACTGTTCGTTCACAATAATACATTTGCCATTACCTCACACACTAGGAGAACACCATGAGCACCTATACCCGCATCCACCTGAAAGCGCGCCCGACGTCTAGGACAATCACGCCCGATCTGTTTGATATCGTAACGGATGACATCCCACGCGCTGGCGCGGGTGAGGTTCTCATCAAGCAAACGCACATGTCGTTAGACCCTGCGATGTTTGGGTGGATGAGCCCCGACACCGAAAGCTACATTCCTCCTGTCGCTCTGGGCGATGTCATGCGTGCGCTGGGTCTTGGTACCGTCGTGGAAAGCAACCACCCCGACTTTGCTGTGGGCGATACGATGCAAGGCATGATCGGCTGGACAGAGTACCTTGTCAGCAACGGCGAAGGCTTCACCAAGATACCCGAAGGGCTGGATCCTGAAACCGTGATGGCGGTGTTCGCCTTGCCCGGATTAACCGCTACGCAAGGACTCTACGGTTTCGGTGACCCAAAATCGGGGGAGACACTCGTGGTGAGTGGTGCCGCCGGCTCGGTTGGCTCGCTGGTCGGTCAATTGGCGAAAGCCGACGGGCTGAACGTAATAGGCGTTGCGGGCAGCGACGAAAAACGCACTTGGATCACAAACGAGTTGGGCTTTGACGGCGCGATCAATTACAAAACCGACGATCTCAACGCCAAGCTCAATGAGCTCGCGCCTCAAGGCATCGATATTTACTTTGAAAACACCGGCGGCCCAATACAGCATACCGTCTTTGAACGCATGAACACCTTCGGACGGATCGTCGTCTGCGGCATGATTGCCGATTACACCAGCGCCACGCCTGCCCTCGGCCCAAACTGGATTCCGGTGATCAAAAAACGCCTCCGCATCCAAGGCTTCGCGATGCCCGATCATCTTCAGGACGCCCCTAAACTCTTAGAGAAACTCACGCCTTACGTGATGGACGGCAAAATCAAATTCCGCACCCACGTGCTAGACGGTTTGGAGTCGGCGATCGACGGACTGAACTTGTTCATGACCGGCAGCAATCAAGGCAAACTACTCGTCAAACTGTAGCGTTTAGGCACACACTTCCTAACAACCTCATGTGGTTCGTTCACATGAGGTTGTCTATTGATGGGATCTGGTTTTACCGTCTATCAACCAAGTCTTGCAGACATAATTGCATATTAAGCGTAAGCGCTAACGTAACGACATTCTATTAATCTTATTTAAAATGACGATCCTGTTTTTTATTTAAGGCTAGCCATATGCGTCAAAGCATAGACAAGATGAACATGATACGCGCCCTGAATCACTAATTTGGATGCGACCTATCACCGACAGGACATGGACGGACGACATGATTAAACCCGCTCAGCTCTTTCCGGCAATCAAACAACAACGTCGTTTGAGGTGATGGTGTCGGGTTCGTAAAACTTGGTGCGTATCGTGTCACCTGATAACGGATAGGCGTCTTCTTCAGCAATGGTTTACGGGTATTAAAAACATTCTTAGTGAACCAATTGGTCCCACCAATTTTCATGGTGTGAGAATCTTCTAGCATGATGCCTGCCACTGGGATGCATAAATGCGTGTCTTGCGGTTCTAAATTCATCTGGCAGTTAATGTAGCCTTCTCCGTTGACGACCCAAGAATGTTTGATCCACCATTGACCATTGCCATTGTCTGAATTTAATTCTTGCCCGCTGCCATCTAAGTAGACCGCATTGGGATGAAAACAATCCGCTTGATCATTGTCCACCGTCTTACATTCACCCGGGCTCAGTTGTGCTGGTGAAATCACTTCACCATCGATGCGCGCTTGTGCATAGACCGTGACTCGATTGGCGTCGAGATTAACGTGCGTGTCATTGATGATCGTCACATTCTTAGAAAAACCGTCAGGCTGTACTTCGGCAACCCAAAAGCCATTATGATGGCTCAGCAGCTCAGGGTCGATGTCATGGCCTTTTTCCATGGGGACACACCCTGCTAACGCCAATAGGGCTATATAAAAGAATCGTAAATAATATGGCATTCAATTTCTCTCATTTGATAAGGAAACGATTGATATTGTTGCCAGTCGATTTCGATAGTCGTGTTGTTCATACATAAACATTTAATCTCTGTATTTTTTTTAAAATGTAGCACAATTCAAAGGGATTCTCTAATCTACTCGTCTGCTCACCCCTTATGTGCCTTCCATCACATGAGGGGTTTCTGTTGGTGTTATTTGCACGTTATTCACAGCATCTCAGGAAATTAAAACACACCAAGCAAGTGTGCTAATTTGGAGACGCTTAGCAATCACATTCTTAATTGAATGCACAACCATTAACCATAAATAAAAACCCATAGCCTATGTTTCTTACTAGTGTGTTAATCGTCTCATTGGGCGTTGTGTGTGTTAGGTTGAAACACTGGTGGTTTGACATACCCTCTGTTGAATTTGATGCGTTAACGACTCCTAGTCCACCCGACTAGACCATTGGGCAACTCATCCAGACAAACCCAGCAACGCACACCTGACACCAAAGCACAGCCAATTTAAGAGCCAACACGCTGACGCCGTTGCGGATGTCTTTTTCATACACCCCACCACTGCCTTCTATGGCAACCATTGGAATGCGAGCATAGACAATGTGCTCGCAAATCTGATTGTTGATGCGTCCGTCGTACCTCAAATGATTACGCCATTTAATGGCGTCGCTAAGATATACACCCCTCGCTACCGACAAACGCGATTTTCTACATGGATCAAAAACCAAGGCAACACAAAAGACAAGGCCATTCAATTAACCTATCAAGAGATTAAATACGCCTTTCAACATTTCCTGACAGAATGGAACAACGGTCGACCGTTTTATATTGTGGGCCACAGTCAAGGCACCGTATTAGCCAAACAGTTGATACAAGAATTTTTTCCCAATGGGAACGTGTCAGACAATCTCATAGCAGCTTATTTAATGGGTCAATCTGTCGGGATCAACGAGCTGCCAATTCCTATCTGCGACAGTGAAACTCAAACAGGGTGCTATGTATCATGGAACAGCATCACGGAAGGCGGAGACATCGACAAGGAGCTGTTACCACAGAACGGCGATGACAGAATATCGTGTGTCAATCCGATCAGCTGGGACACCCAATCACAAAAAATTGAAAAGCATCGCAATTCCGGTTCTTTGCCATTGACCTTTGTCAGAAAAAAACACCGAGCCATGAACGCACTCGACACCCATTTAGTCGGCGCACGCTGCGGAGAAAATGGCATTTTGTGGATCGACAAACCGTCTAAAAAAACGGGTTACACAGTCGTTGTATCAAAAACTGGAAGCTTCCATGCGTACGACGTTAACTTATTCTACAGCAGCATTAGAGAGAATGCGCACACGCGATTGCAGGCATTTTTAAACTCTCAATAAACAAGCACATGACGTCAATGCACAAACCGATCATCATCGGATTTGATTAATATCTTATGGCTGAAACGCGTGTTATGGCGTAAGCTGCGCTTTGTAAATATTAGGGTGTGTTTTGTATGCTGTTCTTTGAAAATGTCACGTTGCGTCGCGGTCGGCACGTCTTGTTTGATGAGGCGACGTTTACGGTGCACGCAAAAGACAAGGTCGGTCTGGTCGGTGCCAATGGCTGTGGCAAATCGTCGTTGTTTGCCATGATCCGTCGAGAAATTGAGGAAGACGCAGGAAATTTCAATATGGCCGGTAATCTAGTGATTGCCAGCGTGCGTCAAGAAACACCTGCTGTGGACATTCCCGCATTGGACTATGTGCTGCAAGGCGATGTTGAGCTGTGCGAATTAGAAGACGCCTTAGCAGAAGCAGAGCAAAACAACGACGGTCTCACAGTCTCTGAACTGCATCAAAAGCTGGATCAGATCGATGGGTACTCGGCGCGTGCGCGTGCCAGCACCTTGCTCAATGGATTGGGATTTCAGACCGCACAAGAAACAAACCCTGTGACCAGTTTTTCTGGTGGTTGGCGCATGCGCTTGAATTTGGCTCAAGCCTTGATGTGCCGCTCAAATGTGTTGCTGTTGGATGAGCCGACCAACCACTTGGATTTTGAAACCGTGCTCTGGCTTGAACGATGGATCAACACCTACCCTGGTGCGGTGCTGCTGATTTCGCATGACCGAGATTTTCTCGATCGCGTGATCAAGCGGGTCGTGCACATTGAACATGAAAAAATACAGTTATACACCGGCAACTATTCCGACTTTGAGCGCTTGCGCGTCGAGAAGATCGCACAGCAGCAGTCGCAATTTGAACGCCAACAAAAGCACATCGCCCACATGCAAAGTTTTGTGACGCGCTTTAAAGCCAAAGCCACCAAAGCCAAGCAAGCACAAAGTCGCGTTAAGGCATTGGAACGCATGGAGCTTATCGCGCCTGCGCACATGGATTCGCCGTTCAGTTTCGAGTTTGCCACGCTGGATTTTTCACACAGCCCGCTCATGCAGTTGAATGACGCGCACATGGGATACATAGCATCGAGTACTGATACCGTTACTGAAGCTGGTACAACAGACTCCACCATCATTCTATCGAATGTGAATTTTGTGATTCGCCCTGGGGATCGCATCGGACTGTTGGGACCAAATGGTGCAGGCAAATCAACACTGATTAAAGCATTGGCTGGCGCGCATTCAGACGATCACGCGCTGACCGTGTCAGGGGAGCGCATCGAAGCCAAAGTACTCAACATCGGGTATTTTGCACAGCACCAGTTAGAACAGCTGCATCCTGAGATGTCGCCTGTTCAGCATTTTCAACACGAGTACCCAGATGCGACTGAACCCGACATTCGTAAATTCTTAGGCGGATTCGATTTTCAAAACGACAAGGCCTTAGAGCCCGTTGCGCCCTTCTCAGGCGGAGAGAAAGCTCGGCTCGTATTGGCGATCATTGTGTACGCCAAACCCAATATTTTGTTGCTGGATGAGCCAACCAACCACTTAGACTTGGACATGCGCCACGCCATCACCATGGCGCTTCAGTCATACGAAGGTGCAGTGTTGCTCGTATCCCATGACCGACACATGGTGCGCACCGTATGCGACAGCTTGTACTTGATCGCGAATCACACCGTAGCGCCCTTTTCAGGCGACCTGGACGATTACGCTAAATGGGTTAACGAACAACGGCTGGAGGACAAATCCGCCCTAGAGAATGCGCCTGACAAAAACGAGTCCAATGACACGGCCGCACCTGCGGAAGCACAGATTTCAAAAAAAGAACAACGCAAACTGGATGCGCAACGACGTGAGCAGTTGAAGCCATTAAAAAAAGCCGCCGACAAACTCGAGCAGCAACTCGAAATCGCTCAGGCACGCAGTGATGAAATAGATGCGTTATTAATGAGCTCAGACTTGTACACCGACGACAATAAATCACAACTCGCAGCGCTCAACAAAGAATACGGCGAACTTAGCAAGCAGATTGACGAATTGGAAATCCAATGGATGGACGCACTCGAAGCACTGGAGTCCGCGTGATTTAAATTAAACGTCACGATTAATGAAATATAAAAAAGTATCGTACAAAGAAAAATATGGTGCCCGGGGTCGGACTCGAACCGACACGGTGTTGCCACCGAGGGATTTTAAGTCCCTTGCGTCTACCAATTTCGCCACCCGGGCAGAAGATAACAATGTGATTGTTGTACTGTTTTTATTTACCAATTGTTAGATAATTGATGATCAATGAGATGATCGGTGTAAATAAAAATGGAGGCGCGACCCGGAGTCGAACCGAGATCGGCGAATTTGCAATCCGCAGCATAGCCATTCTGCCATCGCGCCATGTAGTAACATGTTTAAAACAATTAAGACATGACAAACATGGAGCGGGAAACGAGATTCGAACTCGCGACCTCAACCTTGGCAAGGTTGCGCTCTACCAACTGAGCTATTCCCGCATTAACCAGTTAAACTAGCTTTACCTACCTGATTGTTTTCACACTTAATTACCCTCTTTAGTGCTCGACATTCAGGGTGCTTATTTTAGGTTTTAGCGCGAAAGTGTCAAGTATTTTCTTACAATTCTTTCGATAAGGTTTGAATCGCTTTGCGACGTGACGACGAGTGCGACTTATGTTGTTGACTGAAGCGACTCCAGTACGGTTTAAAGCGTGCTTTCTTCAGAGGCTTAGGCAGTTCCACTGTGTCTGCGACCTGGTCATCAAGGAGCTCGGCTGACACGTTGGCATGACGACGACTGGAGATGGTGTTGAGCAGCAATTGTTGACGTACGGTCATCAGACGCAAGCAATTGGCGTTTAAGCGCCACACTTTGTAACCTTTGACTTTGTCGCTCCATTCGCGCCCTTTGCGCATCAGCAGCCCAGCAGACGCACCAATCGCAGTACCCAAACCTAATGTCAGTCCGCCAGACAATACGTCCACAGTAAAGCCCACCGCCCCACCTCGTGCCACAGCAGAACCAACGTCCACGCCGTACATCGCCCACGTGTCGGCATCAAACAAGTCTTGTGTCCAACCTGCGGCTTCTAAGTCGAGTTCGGTGTACGCCAGAGCATCGCTTGGGAATTCGTAGATTTCAAGCAGTTTGGCGACCATGCGCTGCTCTTCTTGGCGTGCGATGTTTTGAAACTCGTCGATGCGTCGCGACATCTCATGGTCTTCGACGTAGGTTTCTTGCCACGCTGCCAAGTCGATCAATGAGGTGGCGATGGCCTCTCGCGCTAATTCCATGCGTCGCGCCCACTGCTGTGCTTTGCTCGTCATGAGCGTTTTTAACACCGGCCCTTTGTCACTCACCAACAGCGCGAGTTGCTCCAAGAGCTTTTGCTCGTGGTCTTGGTTGAACATCACGGTATCAAAATCCGCCACCACGTGCAGGTTTAAGTTGGACAGCATGGCTTTCCATTCGTCCATGTTGTTATCTTGTTGGGTAAAGTTAAACAACGGTAAAATGGGTTTGCCGCACAACGCCAACAATTGCAGTTCATCGCGATATTTTCCCAGCACCGCTTCGCGTGCGTCGATCACATAAATGCACACGTCCGATTGCAGCACTTGGCGCAATACTTTGATTTCTTGATCGAACAAATCATACGATGCGCTGTCGTTCATGAACTGGTGAATCGCCTGCACCGAGTCGTTGCGTAAGCTGGGCAACAGCTCGTCCAATTCGTCCAACACGCCCATGGCGTCTTCCATGCCGGGTGTATCGTAAAAGTCGCAGCGTTGATTGCCCGCTAAGCGCATGGTGACTTCTTCGACGTGACGTGTGGTGCCCGCTCGGTTTTCCACTTCGCCAAATTGGTGCTGGCGCAACAGCGAGCGTAAAAAAGACGTCTTACCCGTGTTGGTGTGTCCAACAATGGCAATGGCGCAGACGTTGTTGTGTGTGTTGCTTACGCCGTCTCTCGTTGCATTCATGGTTCACTCCCTGCCAAAGTCGATAACAACGCTTTCAATTCAGCGCTGTCGTCTTCCAACATCGTCACGTGATCGTTGTGCACACCGAGGGCGTTCAACGCACTGTGCCAGTCAAAAATGCGCTGCGAAAATTCATCCGCGGACAACCGCGCTTGCGCGTCTTGGCCGTCAATGACATTCACAAACAACTCAGACGAGGCGTTAGAGAGCTTCGTCAAATAACGCACCACACCTCGGTCTGGCACGCTATTGAGTGACAACAACACACACACGGGTCTAGATGCGTATTCGCCCTGTGTCAACGACGCCACCACCTGCTTTTGCGAGGCGCGATCGACTGCCATTCCCAAAAACGGCGCCGTTGCACTGAGGTGCGCAAGGCGTGCTGACGTAAGATCCACACCAACGCATACGGTGTTCGGCGGCAACACAACACCGCCTGCGCTGAACGACGCCGTGTCAACGCTTGGCGTTGACGCGACCTCAGAGGCATGTGCATGATCGTCTGGATCAACCACGTCGGTGTCAACGGGGTCGAGCATGAGGATTTGATACAACTTAGAATACGCCAATTGCTGCACGTTCAACGACAACGCGCGCTGCGCCTGACGTTGCCGATGCCACGCATACGCCGTGAACAGCAGTCGAGGCAAAATGGCATACACCAAGACACTGCCTAAGATGAACTGCGCCCATTTGATCGCCAAACCACGCGTGACGTATTCGCCACCGCTTAAATGACTGGCCAATACGTCTTGATTCAGCGGGACGTTGAACCCAAGCGCGTGCAACGGTGCACTGAGTACCTGCGTGAGCCCAATGAAAAAGTCGTTTGGCAGCAAGGTCGATTCCCAACCAAAATAGTACTGATGCACGCTCAAACGCAAAATAACACCTAAGAGATTGCCCACCAAAAACGCGAGCCACAACGCCTGCCCCCACGAGTTGAGCCACCACTTAGCAAAGTCGCCATTTAAATACACACTGCTCCAGCCTGTCACACTGGGGTTCACGGTGAGCGCTTTGCCTCGCAACCCGTGCACAGCACGTCGAATCAGCTTCCCGAGCCATGAGCGTTTGAGACCGTGCGCATCAACCGTTTGTTTACTGCACAACAACGCACAGAGGATCAGCATGGAGATCAGGTTAGGGAGAAGCAAGGCCGACAGCAACACATAGACGTTGACCCCTGTGTCATTTTGACGCAACAGCAAGGCTTGAGACAGAACCACTCCGAGCATCACACTCAACGCCAGACAAACCATCAGCACACGCCGTTTTCTGCGCTGTAACACGCCAATGTCCGCTTTCAATTGGGGCGCGCTGTCGAGGTGTTGGCTGCGAATCAGGAGTTTTTCAGTGAAGGTGTGACCGGTGTCTTTGGCAAGTGCATTGGCGTGCGCCGACACCTGAGGGTGTGTTTGCTCGTGCACGCGCGTGGCTTCGCACAAGATGTGCGCGTTGAGGTCGTCTGTTAGCTGCATAGGCTGGCCAGTGACACAGGCTTAGTCAGCCAACAGCAAGTCTTTCGCTGCATACAGGTACTTGAACATCGACCATACGGTCAAAATCACCGCCGCATACAACAACACCATGCCGAGGGTGTGAATGTATTCGTATTGTTCGTGTGCAAAGAGCAACAACAAGATGGAAATCATTTGCAAGGCCGTTTTGACTTTGCCGATGTACGATACAGCAACGCTGGTGCGTTTGCCCAGTTCCGCCATCCACTCACGCAACGCTGAAATGATGATTTCGCGTGAAATAATGATGACCGCAGGTAAGGTAAACCACCACACGTGATGCTGTTCCACCAACAATACCAACGCCAAGGCCACTGTGAGTTTGTCGGCAACGGGATCCAAAAACGCGCCCAGTGGTGTGGACTGCTCCCAGCGTCGCGCCAAGTAACCATCTAACCAGTCGGTGACGCTGGCAATTGCAAACAAACCGGCGGTCACGTAGTTCACCCATTGGAATGGCATGTAAAACACACACATCATGACCAGCATGAGCAGTATACGACTGACGGTTAACATATTTGGTATATTCACAATCGCCCTTTCTTCGTTCTTAATATCTTTTAAATCAGCCGCTTAACTGCATCACCACGCTGAAAAAATCATTGCTTGAGTTTAGCATATATTAAAGCAGCTGACGCCTGATTAACACCCCGCATTGTATGACACACTCACAGTGGCATTCATCCGTCCGTTCGATTCGGGTTGTATGTACGACCACGTTTGCAGTGACATGTGCATTCCTGTGTAGAAGCACATCACAAGTCTGTAGACCATTCAGTCCGACAAATAGTTTCCTTGCGATTGACGAATGTCTTCGATTAACCCAAGCCCTGATTAACGAGCATCAGTCACTCAGCTTCGCGTGTATTAACGCCGCTGTTTTTTGATTGATGCCGTCGACCGCCGTCAATTCATCGATGCTCGCCGCTTTCACCTGCTGCAACCCACCGAAATGCTGCAAGAGCTTTTTACGTCGTACAGGGCCCACACCGGCAATGCCTTCCAAACTCGAGCGTTGCGATGCTTTTTTCGCTCGCGTGTGTGCGCGAACGGCAAAGCGATGCGACTCGTCGCGCATGTGTTGAATCAAGTGCAAGGCCTTCGAGCGCATGTCGAGTTGCACCTCACGACCGTCGACAAAGTGAAGCAATTCAAACCCCGCTTTACGCGTTGGCCCTTTGGATACGCTGACCAATAACACATCTTGAATGTTGAGTTCGTTAAACACCTCATTGGCTGCGGACAACTGCCCTTTCCCGCCGTCGACAAACACGATATCCGGCAAGCCGTTCTCGTCTTTGAGCAAACGCTGGTAGCGCCGCGTGAACACTTGACGCATGGCGGCGTAATCATCTCCGGGCGTGATGTCGCTGATGTTGAATTGACGGTAGCGTTTTTTATCGGGCCCTGCCTGTGAAAACACCACACACGATGCCACGGTTTCTTTCCCTGCATGATGGCTGATGTCAAAACACTCCATCCATTGCGGTAAGGCATCAAGGTTTAAGGTTTGCTGCAACGCGGTCAATCGATTGCGTGCGTCTTTGCGCATTGCCAAACGCAACGCCAAATTTTCGTATGCGTTGGTCTCACACAACGACACCCATTTTGCGCGCTGACCGCGTACATTAAATGACAGTTTGATGCGCTTGTTGTGCAACACCGACAAGGCATCCGACAGCAACTGTGCGTCGTCTAATTCGTAGTTACAAATAATGTCGCTGGGGACGATCTCAGAGGCTGAGTAGCGCTGGCCGATAAAATCGGAAAACACGGTTTGAATGTCCAACTGCGTTTTGACCTTGGGGTAATACGCTTCGGAGCCCAACACGCGACCGTCTCGTACAAACAAACAGTGCACGCAGTATTTACCTGCTGATTCAACAATCGCCAGCACATCAACGTCGGCATGCAACGCTGTATGGCTTTGTTTGGATTGCA
>JBCDEX010000043.1:0-10818 GCA_039178995.1 Pseudomonadota bacterium
AGAGATACATTGAGTAAGAGAAGGGCGTAATAATAATTTAAAGGCAGTAATAATGGATACTGTTCAATCGATTAAACGTACACTTACTTATACACTCACCCTGACTGCACTTATAGGCTGCCAACTGATGCCTCCTGAGGTGGAGTGGACGGACCAATACAAGCTACCTGAAAGCAAAAAGATGACAACGTTCGGTCTCAGCATCGACTCACAAGACAATGTTTACTCCATTTCCAGAGCGTACCGTATTCACAACAATGAAACCCTGGCCGTCATACGCAAGCTGAACGCACACGGTGTGGTGATTGCAGAAAAAGCCATATCACCGGGAGGCGACAAGACAACACACATTAGCAACGGAACTCTCGATTCAGACGAAAACCTCATCATCACAGGGCGCATTGCCACGTTAAAAAAAGGCTTTGTCGTCAAGTTTGATAAAAACTTAAACATCCTTTGGGAAGCCACCTGGCAAGACGGCTCAACCGTATTTCACAGCGTCGTCACCAGCCCAAAAGACAACGCGGTGTATGTCACCGGTGCCGTAAAAGTCAATCGACTGACAGGTTACATGGTCGCGGTGAAATTTGACGGCCAGACGGGTCGCTTCATTGACCGCGCCGACATCAACCGTCCCGCGTACGAAGGCGTTCACATGCAAGCTTATGACAGCGTACTGGTGAACGATAAAAACGGAAAAGAATGGCTGTACGCCTCTTACCCAGCTCCCGAACGACATTCAGAGATCATGTGGTGGCGCACAGATGGTGCGGTCATCGATTGGACTATGGAGAAATGGTGGAGCAGCACCGATGATAAAAACCCTGTGCAGCTGATTGATCACCCTGATGGCTACATTGTAATTGGTCATCGCTACATGGACACCAAATCCGCCCTCAGTAAACTAGCGTACGATGAAAATGGCTTCACCGCCAAACGATTTGAAAAACTGTACGTGACAGCACACGATTCTGACTTTCATGCGCTAACAACAGACGAGAGCGGCCGCTCTATTTATTTAGCCGCCGCAACACCCGACGGCATTTCTAAAACAAACGATGAACAAAATGCGCTCATCGCTAAGTACCACCCTGACTGTAAAACAGAACATCTACACGCATGCTGGGTATCACGTTATAACCACTCGTTGCAACTGAATTCGAACATCGACTTACGGGTGTTAAACTGGGAGATTCTCAAATCTTACTCCTATGAAACACCCAGTGATGTTACTGTCATCAACGACAACGTGTACATGCTCGTCAACAGCACATCTAAAATAGCCACCCTCATCGATGGAAAGCTATCCGAGATGATTAAATTTGATAACACAACCGGCCAAATAAAGAGTCAAATTATATTGAACAACAACTGGTCTCATCACATGATTAAGTCCAATGCATCTGACAATGCGGTATTTGTATCGGGTGAAAACCCACCTAATCTGGAATCTCGAGACCCTGATGCGTACATTCACACGCGTAAGGTCATTAACCTATAAAGCAAATGGGAGTCCGCCAACAAACACCACTCAAAGACACACCAACATGTACTCAGAGCACTCCTTCATTGCGACACAACGTAGCTGGCGCCCACCTCTGGCGAGACAAATTGAGAAGTAGGCACACCCAGCGCCAACAATGCGGCGCTCAGATCAATGAGAGGCTGCTCTCGACTTTCCAACGTGAGTTGAAATGCGCCAAAGTGCATGCCCAGAGATATCCGACTGCCCAAATCGATGTGTGCTTGCACCGCCTGTTTTGGATCCATGTGAATGCCCTTCATAAACCAGCGAGGCTCATACGCTCCAATGGGCAACAACGACACATCCATTACTCCAAACCGATTACGCAGCGCTTTAAAATGTTGGCTGTAACCCGTATCGCCCGCAAAATACAATCGCCAATCATCGCCCCGCTTAATTAAAAAAGAGCCCCACAACGTTTTCATTTGATCGCTCAAACCACGCCCTGAACGATGCTGTGCGGGGGTAAAATAAAACGATGTGCTCTTTAATGCAACCTGGTCATACCAATCCAAATCACGCACATTCTGCAATCCACGCGATGTTAGATACTTAGCATTACCCAGCCCCGCAAGAAATAATGGTGGACGCGTCGCTTGACGCAGAGTAATGCGCTTAAGCGCATCAATGTCGAGATGGTCGTAGTGATTATGGCTGATCAACACCACATCAATGTGCGGCAAGGCATCGATGGTAACGGCAGGCGCATGCACACGTTTTGGTCCTATCCATGAAAACGGACTCACACGCTCAGAAAACACTGGATCCGTCAGCACAGTGAGATCATCAAACTGAATTAAAAACGTGCTGTGATTAATGTATTGAATGCGAACCGGGCGAGATGAGAATGCTTTTCCATTCGAAGATAACTGCTTAGACAATGATATGTGTGTCACGGTGTCGGTCGTTGCATCCACCCAATCGGGCCATGCTTGACGCTTAAATATCCAGTCTTTTGACAGCGCCAGCACATCAAGCAATCCTTTGTCTTTGACACCCTCATTGATGAAGTGTTTACCATTAAAGCGATCCGTTACAGGACCTTGATAAGCGGGCGCGGCGAGAAAACTCCCACACGCCGGCAACATGCACACACATAATAATAACAGCACCAACTGAGGCATCGTAATTTTTTCCTATTAAATGCAGGACATCGTGACAGATTCTCAGAACATATTACGCTGGCAGCAATGCCAATAGAGCATCTAACCCCACTTCGTCCAGATGATATTGAGAGCGTTCTTTCAAATACGGCTTTGCGTGAAAGGCAATGCCTATGCCTGCTGCTTCCAACATCAGCAAATCATTTGCCCCATCGCCAACCGCAACGCACTGCTGTAATTCAAGTCCTTCTTCTTGAGCAAGACGCTTTAAAATCTCTCGTTTCTTATACGGGTCCACCACTTCACCCACCGACACACCGGTTAAGTACTCACCGTCCACTTCAAGTTCGTTTGCGAACGCATAATTTGCATCTAAGGTCTGTTTTAAATAATCGGCAAAGTATTGAAAACCACCGGATACAATCGCAGTTTTAATGCCACGTTCATTTAATCCAGAAAACAGTGAGACCAGTCCAGGCATGAACGGCAACCGACTCGCGATGTCTGAAAGCGCAGAACGTTGTATGCCTTTGAGCAACACCACTCGCTGCTGAAAACTTTCATTAAAATCAATATCACCGCGCATCGCCGATGCCGTGATTCGCTGAACCTCATCTTGTACATCCGCATAGTGCGCCAATTCATCAATCACTTCGGCGTCAATCAACGTGGAGTCCATATCAAACACAAACAATTTTAAATCGGCTAATTTTTCCGCATCAAGCAGCAACGCATTGACCTGTGTGTGCTCTGCCAACAAGGCATTTAATGCAGTAACTTGCAACTCGGACAGACTCATCGACAACACAGCCCCGACCCCTTTATCGAACACATGATCACACACTGTGTGAAACACGCCTTCACGCTGACACCAATCGGAACACAATTGATGCACTGGGCTTAATAACATGGGGTAAGCTGCACACAACAGCAGCTTCTTTTCAGTGGACATTAGTCATCCGCCTCAAGCTCAACACGATCAACACGTTGATAACCTCTCGGTAATTTATTGCCTCTGCGTCCGCGCTCGCCTAAGTAATGCTCCATATCCGAATGCTTCAATGAAATAAATTGCTTCCCCGAGTACACTTTCAATACGTCGGTCATTGTAAGCACATGCACCGACACCAAAAACTCCTCTCGGGTTTTAAGTTTCGCCGATGGGATGTTCATCATTTTATTACCTTTTCCTTTTGCTAACTGAGGCAACTCAGACACTGGAAAACTGAGCAAGCGTCCTTGATTACTGATGCACACCAACAAATCTTTCTCAGGGTCGGTGACCTTTCTAGGTGGCAACAACTCACCCCCAGCTGGAATACTCACCACTTTTTTCCCTGCTTTGTTTTTACTTTGAAGCTCACCTAACGACACAATAAACCCATAACCCGCGTCCGTAGACAGTACGTAACGTTCCTCGTCTTGACCCATCATACCACCAACAAATACCGCGCCCGATGGCGGGTTAATCCGACCACTTAGCGGCTCACCATAGCCTCTCGCAGACGGAAGATTGTAGGATGGCATACTGTAACAACGACCAAATGAACCCAGCACCATCATGTTTTGATTGCTGCGACCGGTCACGATGAACGCCATGCCATCGCCTGACTTAAAGCTCAGTTTATTCACATCCACTTCGTGTCCTTTGGCTGAACGAACCCAGCCTTTTTCTGACACAATCACACTGATCGGATCGTTGCTGATTAACGATTGTTCTGAAAACGCTTTGGCCTCGTTGCGCTCAACCAAGACAGAACGACGCTCGTCGCCATACGCTTCGGCAACCGCTTTCAATTCTTTACGCATTAATGTTTTCAAACGTGCGTCTGACCCCAAGGTCTTTTCAAGATTGTCACGCTCTTTACTCAATTCATCTTGCTCAGCGCGAATTTTAACTTCTTCCAGTTTTGCCAATTGGCGCAATTTAATCTCAAGAATCGCCTCAACTTGGCGTTCACTCAAGTCAAAGCGCTCCATCATGACCGCTTTCGGTTTGTCTTCCGTGCGAATGATGTCAATCACTTCATCTATATTTAAAAACGCCACCAACATGCCGTCTAAAATATGCAGACGCTTGTTAACCTTTTCTAAGCGGAATTCCAAACGCTTGCGCGTAGTTTCTTTTCGGAACACCAACCACTCTTTCAAGAATGGCAACAGTGGCTTCACTTGAGGCTTGCCGTCTAAGCCAATCACGTTCATATTCACACGTGCATTTTTTTCTAAGTCTGTGGTCGCAAACAAATGCCCCATTAATTCGTCTGCATCGACACGATTTGAACGCGGCACAATCACCAAGCGAGTTGAGTTTTCATGATCAGACTCATCACGTAAATCCACCACCATCGGCAGTTTTTTCGCGCGCATTTGCGATGCAATTTGTTCCAACAATTTCGCACCCGACACTTGATGAGGTAACGCAGACACCACAATGTCTCCGTTTTTTTCGCGCTCATACACAGCGCGCATCTTCACCGAACCACGACCGCTTTGATACATCTCCAACAAACTCGATGCTGGACTGATAATTTCAGCACCGCATGGAAAATCAGGTGCCGGTAACAACTCATGCAATTCTTCCAGCGTGGCTTTTGGCTTATCCAATAAATGAATGACCGCTGCAATCAATTCGTTTACATTATGGGGCGGTATGTCAGTCGCCATACCAACGGCAATGCCACTGACACCGTTGAGTAACAAATTAGGCACTTTCGATGGCAACACAACCGGCTCTTCTAATTCCCCGTCAAAATTTGGCTGCCAGTCAACCGTGCCTTGCCCTAACTCGGCCAGTAACAAATCAGAATAAGGTGCCAAGCGCGATTCTGTGTAACGCATGGCAGCAAAGGATTTTGGATCATCTGGTGAACCCCAGTTTCCTTGACCATCCACAAGCGGATAACGATATGAGAAGTCTTGCGCCATCAACACCATGGCTTCATAAGCTGCTGAATCACCGTGCGGATGAAATTTGCCGATGACATCACCGACAGTACGTGCGGACTTCTTATGCTTAGAACCCGGCTTAAGCGCCAACTCGCTCATCGCATAAATAATACGCCGTTGAACAGGCTTTAGGCCGTCGCCAATGTGCGGCAATGCACGATCTAAAATAACGTACATGGAATAATCTAAATACGCTTTTTCGGCGTATTCACGTAAACTGAGCTGCTCAATGCCTTGCATACTCATGTCTAATGCATCACTCATACTGTCTCTAATACCTGCTGATCATTTAATTCACAAGTGTAACGAGTTGCACTGGCGCTTTCCATACTTAGACATTATTTATGTGTAAATTTCATTCAGTATGATGCATTATTTCATGCTCATCATTTCAGTATTAAATGATATTTCATAATGTTAGACTGCGTTACGTTCGCCACAGGAAGCGTCGATTCACTCGTATGGTTAAGGTTCTTATGTCACAACAAACTGCGTACTTATCGTTTATTGAAACTCATCAACTGCACACATTATTTACTCACATCCAATGTGGCATCGAAAAAGAGAGTTTACGAATCACCGCGCCTGGAGAACTAGCGCAAACGCCTCACCCTAAGGCACTTGGGTCGACACTCACACACCCCAGCATCACCACCGACTACTCTGAGTCCTTGATGGAGCTGATCACCGGCGTTCACAACACCGCTGAATCGTGTCTGAGCGAATTGGAGTCGGTACACCGCTGTGTCTACCAAGCCTTAGACAATGAAATTCTCTGGGTTGCCAGCATGCCCTGCTTCATTGCCAAAGAATCCGACATCCCAATTGCACAATACGGTTCATCCAACATTGGCAGGATGAAACATGTGTACCGCATTGGGCTTGAAAAACGTTACGGACGCCTGATGCAGACCATTGCAGGGATTCATTACAACTTCTCACTCGACGACGACTTCTGGACACGGTATCAACAAGACAGCAACGACACACGCCCCTTAACCGAGTTTAAAACAGAGCATTACTTCCACCTCATTCGCAACTTCCAACGCCATGCCTGGCTATTGGTCTACTTATTTGGCGCATCACCCGCCGTCTGCACCAGCTTTGTTCGCAACCGCGAACACCAGCTACAAACCTTAGATAACGGCGACTTGGGCATGCCATTTGGTATATGTTTACGCATGGGTGATTTAGGGTATCAAAGCGACGCTCAAAAAACACTGACCGCAACCTACAAAAACGTCGACAGCTACACTCAGATATTACTCAACGCACTGACAACCGAACACTCTGACTATGCAGACATTGGCACACATGATGAATCAGGATGGGTACAATTAAACACTCACATGCTGCAAATCGAGAATGAGTTTTACAGCATCATTCGCCCAAAAACCCTGACCCAAAGCGGTGAAGCGCCGTTGAATGCACTTAATGATCGCGGCATCGACTACATTGAGGTACGCTGTCTGGATTTAAACCCATACCTGCCAATGGGCATCGATGCCCAACAAATCCATTTCATTAATGCCTTCTTGCTATTTTGCCTGTTCTCACCTAGCCCAGAACTCAGCCAAGATGAGCTGGCCTTATCACGCAAAAAGTTCAAGCGCGTGGTCACTCATGGACTGCAACCCGATTTGGAACTGCCAGACGGGCCATTTTTGACTCAAGCCAATGCGCTCATGAGAGGTATTTCGGACTTTTCCAAGTTGCTCGATGAGGCACACTCAGACAATAAGCACAGTGACGCTCTAGCCGCTCAACAGGCTAAATTAGACGATTCACGACTGACGCCAGCCGCTCAAATCCTCGCAGACCTACACCCCAGTAACGGCGACACGAAACATTTTTTTACATGGAATTTAAATCGCAGTCGCGAAACTGCGGTACACTTCCAAAACGCTCAAATGAGCGACGAAGAACGCGCTGCGTTCGTCGCTCAGGCCAGTGTATCATTTGACAAACAACGACAAATTGAACTCGACGATGAGCTCGATTTTGACGCATTTTTAAGTCATTACTACGCTCAATATGAGCAGCTACGTACTTAGGAGTTAATCCGCCACATGAAATCCTTTTTCTTTAAGACAAACGAACTCTATTTTCTGACGTTTTTAGCGTGTGTGTTCTTACTCTGCTGCGCGTATTATTTTGAATACGTTATGGGCTTAGCGCCTTGCCCGTTATGCATCACTCAGCGATTTTTCACCTTGCTGGTCGGAATCACAGCACTGATCGCAGCACTCCATCAGCCAGCGAATTTTTTGAATAAAGTGTATCCATTTAAAATCGTTCTCTTTTCCTGTGCGGGTGCGTTTTTTGCTGGTCGCATGGTGTGGCTACAAAGTCTTCCTGAAGGACAAGCACCCGCATGCGGCCCCAGCCTAGAGTATATTTTGACCAGCTTCCCATTCATGGACGCTATGACAGTGCTACTCAAAGGCAATGGCGACTGCGCTAAGGTCACGTGGCAATTCTTAAACTTAAGTATGCCAGCCTGGGTACTCATTGCGTTTATTGTGTTTGCTGTTATAGGTTTGGCTCAACTCTCCCGACCCAAGGCTTTGCCATTAACACACACGCCGTAAGGAATCATGTATTTAAGCGAACCGTAACAAATACGCGAGAACTTCAATTAATCTAATGATATAATAATTGCCTATAACACAGATAAGAACATACGTTAACTATGAGTCAGACAACTTCAACATCAGAATTCGAGAAACTGAATCAAACCATCCATGTGTGGTTACGCGAGCGACAAGAGCTAATCGTGTTGTATTGTGGATTATGCGGTGTTCGTGAATTATCATCTGAAATTGATGAAATCCGAGTCTTAGAGAAATTAAAAGGATTTTGCCAAATTTTAGTCGACTATTTATCGGCCGGTCACTTTGAAATTTTTGAAGAAATTTTCGAATTGCACGAAGAAACAGACAACGTAAAACAAGTATTCAAAGACGTGTATCCAAGCATTGAGCAATCCACACCTGTGCTGCTTGATTTCAATGACGTCTACGACACAGAAGAACATTCGAGAAATGCCTTGTCCGAATTGCCCATTCAACTCGATGCGATTGGTCAGACTCTGACCGATCGCTTTGACCTTGAAGACAAAATAATCGCACTTCATCAATAAGCCATCGCCTGAGCAATTACTGTTGCCAATGCCACTCAATCAAGTGGTTTGGCAGCTCATCTTCATTTTCTTGAGTGACCGGAAACGCGTCAATTAATAAGGCACCGCAACGCTCAATCGCGCCAGAATACCCATCAAACACATTGCCCTCGCAAACGCACTGAATAAACTCATCCACAATCGACTGCCATACATCCGATGATACGCATTCAGCCATGTCTCGATCAGCCAATACCTCAACGTAACGCTCTGCTTCTGAGACAAACAACATGATCGCATTGCGCTGTGTTTTGTGATGAACGTTTTGCATAAAAAATAATTCATGTGCCATTTTTTTTGCCCGCGAATGCATCACACTGCGAGTCACCAGTAGGCGACGAACGGGCCAAATCTGAAAGATCGCCAACAAAACACAAAAGACGAACACCTGCGCACAAAACACGCCATATGCGTCGCCAATAAGCCCCCACCAATGTGTCAAAAATAACGGCGTAACCAAAGCCAGCATCGCTGCATACGCAGCACAAATGTAACGGTAATGATCACTGTATGGCGTGATCACCATCACCATCTCACCGTCTGTCTGAAGCTCCAGCGTTTTAATTCGCTGAGCCAATGTGTCTTTTTCTTGCGCACTTAATGTCGTCATTACCAACCTCCTGAGGCTCCGCCACCGCCAAAACTACCGCCGCCGCCTGAAAAGCCACCGCCGCCCAGTCCACCGCCACCGAATCCGCCACCACCTGAATGACCACCGCTGACCAATGCACCGGTACGACCCAATGACGCCACCCAGAAAAACGCCGCTACAAACAATGCGAACAGCACCTGCAACGTGAGCCACCATGTAATACCACCGGCCACCAACGCGCCAGCGAACATGACTTTTTCACCGAATCTCTTGCTGACGCTACGCAGCATCGGCGCTAAGAAAAACAACACCAACAAAAACACACCCGTCAAACCGGACTGCTGTTCCAGTTGCTGAGCTGCGGCCTGTCGATCCCTTAATGCCTCTGGGTCAGCTGCCAACCAATGAACAATTTGTGAAACCCCTGCTTGAATCCCGCCGGGGTAATCCATCCGACGAAAAGCGGGCAATACATTCTGCTGAATAATTTGATGACTCAAACCATCTGTGAGCACACCTTCCACACCGTAACCAACCTCAATGCGTACTTTGCGTTCCGTCGGTGCGATGATGAACAAGACACCATTATTCGCCTCTTGTTGACCAATACCCCAATGGCGACCTAGCTGATATCCGTACTCCGAAATATCATACCCTTCCAAACTCGACAGCGTGACCACCACGACTTGTTGACCCGTCTTGTCTTCATGCGCTGCCAAGGTGGATGCAATCGACGTGCGCATGGACGCATCCAGCACATTCGCTTGATCGACAACACGCCCGCTTAGTGCAGGAAAGTTAGGCGCTGCCAACACGAGCACAGACAAGGCACTCAAACTCAGCAACAAGGCAATGTGCAAAGCGCTCAAGAAACGAGCGCGTGGATGACTGAATGACACCATGAGATTACGTCTCAGAATTAAAAACTGACCTCAGGCGCTTGTTCTACTTCTTTCACGTTTGGAACTGTGAATTGCGCTTTCTCTTTTAAATCCGAATACAACACCGAATGCCACAAGCGACCCGGATACGTACGCAATTCCGTGTTATACGTTTGCACCGCCGCAATAAAATCACGTCGTGCAACACTGATTCTGTTTTCCGCACCTTCAAGTTGCGATTGCAGTTGTAAAAAATTCTGGCTGGCTTTCAACTCAGGATAACGCTCAGACACCAGCATCATTTTTGACAACGCGGCACTCAATTGATTTTGCGCTTCTTCAAATTTAGCCAACATCGCAGGGTCATTCAACGACGACGCATCAATGTTCATTTGACCGGTTTTGGCGCGCGCATTCGTGACTTCCACAAAGACTTTTTCTTCGTGGCTGGCGTACCCTTTGACGGTATTCACCAAATTAGGAATTAAATCCGCACGACGTTTGTACTGATTAATCACCTGACCCCAAGCCGCTTGCGCCGCTTCATCATAGGTCGGAATGTTATTTATCCCACAGCCACTGAAAAG
>JBCDEX010000044.1:0-10580 GCA_039178995.1 Pseudomonadota bacterium
GCAGTGGGCTGGAGCCGAGCGCTGTGGTTACGGGCTTTGGCAATGTGTGCTTGGCCGGTATTTTCATCAACTTGTTTTTGGCGTTTTTCAATTTGTTTCCGTTCCCACCATTGGACGGCGGTCGGGTGTTAACGTCGGTCTTACCCGCAAAATGGGCCATGCAATTGGCAAAAATCGAACGCTTTGGCATTTTGATCGTGTTGGCACTGTTTATGTTCGCGGGCTTGGGCACGCTGTTGTTCTATTTGATTCAGTTCAGCCAAGTTGGGATATTGTATTTGGTCGGTATCGCCGAACCCGTCGATGTGATGAATGCGTTCTTTAAGTCCATGAGTGCATCGTAATGGATGTCTCCTATTTATTAGAGGGCTTGAATGACGCGCAGCGCGATGCGGTGGCCGCGGAACAGTTTGGCCATCAATTGGTGCTGGCGGGTGCTGGCAGCGGCAAGACCAAAGTACTGGTGCAGCGCATTGCTTGGTTGGTGCAAGTTGAACGCATCTCTCCGTACGCCATCATGGCGGTGACCTTCACCAACAAAGCCGCGCAAGAAATGCGTCATCGCATTGAAGACTTGTTGAATACCTCGATACAAGGCATGTGGGTCGGAACGTTTCACGGACTCTGTCATCGTTTGGTCAAGTCGCATTGGAAGGCGCTGGGTTTGCAGCAAGATTTTCAAATTCTAGACAGCGACGATCAACACCGTTTGATTAAACGACTCACCAAAGAACTGGAGTTGGACGATGCGCGTTGGCCGCCCAAACAAACGCAGTGGTGGATCAATGAGAAAAAAGAAGAAGGCTTGAGAAGCCGACACATTGACCCCGGCGATGATGCATTTCAAAAAACCATGCACCGTGTGTATCGTGAATACGAAGCGGCGTGTCAGCGCGGTGGGTTTATCGACTTTGCTGACTTGTTGTTGTATGCACACGAATTGTGGCTCAACCACCCAGAGATACTCGCGCATTATCAACAGCGCTTGAGTCATTTGTTAGTCGACGAATTCCAAGACACCAACAGCATTCAATACGCATGGTTGCGCATATTGGCGGGTGACAAATTGCAGCTGATGGCGGTCGGCGACGACGACCAATCGATTTACGGTTGGCGTGGTGCAAAAATTGAAAACCTGCAAAATTTAAGCAAAGATTTTAACAACACCAAACTCATTCGCTTAGAACAAAACTACCGCTCCACCAAAACCATTTTACGAGCGGCGAATGCGGTCATCACCAACAACAGCAATCGCCTCGGAAAAGAACTGTGGACCGACGGTGAAGACGGCGACACCATCAAATTATACGCCGCGTACAATGAACACGACGAAGCACGATTTGTCGTCGATCGCATTGAACAGCAAGCCTTAAACAATGTCTCCAACAGCGACATGGCGATTTTGTATCGCTCGAACGCGCAATCTCGGGTGCTGGAAGAAGCAATGATTCGGGCGCAATTGCCGTATCGAATTTATGGCGGCTTACGATTTTATGAACGCATGGAAATTAAAAATGCGATTTCATACATGCGCCTCATTGCAAATCCAAATAACGACGCCGCGTTTGAACGCGTGGTCAACACACCCACCCGTGGCGTCGGAAACAAAACATTGGAAACGCTGCGTGCGATTGCACAGCGCGATGGATTGTCGTTGTGGCAAGCAACGCAACAGTCACTAACTCAAGGTGCTTTTCCATCACGTTCGACGACGGCGTTGACCTTGTTCAGCGACATCATCACCACCGCGGCCTCGACCTTGCACGATGCGGAATTGGAAGACATTGCGCAGTACTGTGTGCACGACACAGGCTTGATGCAGTTTCACAAAAATGAAAAAGGTGAGAAAGGTCTGGTTCGTAAAGAGAACTTAGAAGAACTCATTCAAGCGTGCAGCGATTTTGAAATGGACGAAGATGTCAGTCAAAACGAGTTGCAACAATTTTTAGACACGGCGTCATTAGACGCAGGCGAACGACAAGCGGAGGCCTACGAAGACGCGGTGCAATTGATGACCTTACACAGCGCCAAAGGCTTGGAATTTAACACCGTGTTTTTGGTGGGGATGGAAGAAGGCTTGTTTCCACACAAAATGTCGATCGAAGACAACAGTGGCGTCGAAGAAGAACGGCGCTTGTGTTACGTCGGCATCACGCGTGCCAAAGTCACCTTGTTTTTAAGTTACGCCGAAGTGCGGCGCGTGTACGGCAGTGAAAACTACAATCGACCGTCGCGTTTTTTACGTGAGCTGCCCAACGACTGCGTGGAAGAATTACGCCTAGGCGCAGGTGTGACGCAAGCGCTCAGCCAACGCGGATCCAGCTTGGCGCAATCAAATAACGACACGGGGTTCACATTGGGACAAACCGTGCACCACAAAAAATTCGGCGACGGCGTCATTCTAAATTTCGAAGGCAAAGGCGACAACGTGCGCGTCGAAGTGAATTTTGCCGAAGGCAAAAAATGGCTGGTGTTGCAGTACGCGAATTTGACGTGAGTGAGCGATGATGCAGAGTAACGATAATAATAGGACATACGCATGACGAAAGGAAACACTCTCACACAAGCGGAACTTGATGATGCGGTGAAGCAACATGAGCTTTGGTTGGAAAACAGATCAACCGGAGCGCGTTTAGATTTAGTCGGTTATAATTTAGAAAGAGCTAATTTAAGAGGAGCTGATTTAAGAGAAGCTAATTTAGAAGGAGCTAATTTAAGAGGAGCTTATTTAAGAGCAGCTAATTTAAGAGCAGCTAATTTAAGAGGGACGAACTTAGATAATAAACTAAAGACATCTGAACGTGATTTAGAAAGTCAGTTAGACTCGAAGGACAGGAAAATCGCAGAATTAAAGGAACAACTATCAGCTGTTTCTAATAATTATGGAGATGAACATGAGTTAACATCAGATTTAAACAACCAAATCGAACAGTTAACTCAGAGCAGACTGTCAATACAACAAGAGTATGAGACACTAAAACAACGCTACGATGGTCGCATTGATGCTGCAATTGAAGAACTGAGAAATTCGATTGGTAAAACGGAAGGTTCGATAACAACAAATAACGATACCGCACGTAATGTAAATGTCCTTGGCTTGGTTTTTCTTGTTGTTGCTGTATTGCATATTGCGGTGTCGGTTTTTTTATTTCATGAAAATAAATACATAGACATGCTAAGTTATACGTGGGCAGATTTAATGATGGTGGCGTGGCCAACGGTGTTTCTGATTAGCATTGGTGTTGCTTTGTTACGACATGAAACCAAGCTGCGACAGTTGTCCGTGCATTTGTCTTCTAAGATTTTCAGCTTGGAAAAATCCACAGGCTTGTTAAAAGCAGCGCGAGAACTTCATGCCTTAGACGATGTACCGATCATTGATAAAACCTTTGCGGATGTGCGAAAAAGCTTGTTAAGTCTCAGCGACGATAAAGACAATCCTTTGGGTGAGTTGAACGACGATAAAAACAGCATCGACATCATCAAACAATTGGCCGACATTCAAAAAACAGTGAATGATCTGAAGCGGCCTTAACTGAATACAGACGATGTATGGACACGAGCGATCAACGTCAATGGGGAGAGTGAAATGGATGAGCTAAGAAAACAAGAAATTGCCGATTACCTTGAAGGTCGCGAAGAAGGGCAAGACCATGCGCATGACTATGCGGGTTTTTGGATTCGTGTGTGGGCGACGTTCATTGATAGCTTTTTATTGCTGTTGGTGAGTATTCCTGTCTTGGTGGCTGTGTATGGCACGGTGTATCTCGAACGTTATGGAAATCCACAGGCCTCACAGCAACCACTGGGTGTGTGGGAAATACTCATCAGTTACATACTGCCTATTGTTGCAGTGATTGCATTTTGGTTGGCTAAATCGGCCACGCCAGGGAAAATGCTCTGTAAGCTCATGATTGTGGATGCAAAGACCGGTGGCAAGCCCTCAACAGGGCAATTCATTGGGCGGTATTGTGCGTATCTTGTGGCGTTCCTTCCATTGTGCCTAGGCGTTATTTGGGTGGCGTTTGATCCCAAAAAACAAGGTTGGCACGACAAGCTATCGGGCACGTTGGTGGTCAAACCTTTGAGTGGATCGACACAATCTGTTCGATCGTCTGTGAATGAAGCATTGGTAAACGAAGAGTCAACGTATGAATAACACGACACACAACCCCCGCGGATTGGACTTTACGCCGTTGGTGATTTTACTGCTGAGTGCCGCGCCGGTGTTGATGGCCGGTTTGTTTGCGTGGGAGAAATCCAAGCACGTGACCTTGGAAACCGTGGGCGCACAACACGCGGTGAACTCGACAGCGGGCGCAACGGCTGTGAACAACGCGGCAAACGCGGTAGCGACTGAGACGATTGAGTGGAAGCTGGCGACTTCGTGGCCGAAAAACTTTCCCGGCTTAGGCATGGCGCCTGAGTACTTGGCCGAGAAAGTGAATGCGATGAGTAACGGACGATTGAAGATCACGGTGTTTGGCGCGAATGAAATTGTGCCGCCATTGGGTGTGTTTGATGCTGTGTCGAACGGCAGTGTGCAAGCAGGGCACAGTGGGGCGTATTATTGGAAAGGAAAAATTCCAGCGAGTGTGTTTTTCACCACCATTCCATTTGGCATGAACGCACAAGAAACGAACGCTTGGTTGTATGAAGGCGGTGGTCTGGAGCTGTGGCGTGAGATTTACGCCAAGCACAATTTAGTGCCGTTTCCTGGCGGCAATACCGGTGTGCAAATGGGCGGTTGGTTTAACAAGTCGATCAATTCATTGAGTGATTTGAAGGGCATGCGCATGCGCATTCCGGGCTTGGGTGGCGAAGTATTTAAACGCATTGGCGGTGAGCCGGTGAACATTCCAGGCGGTGAGTTGTTCACCTCGTTAAAGAGCGGTGTGATTGACGGCACAGAATGGGTTGGGCCGTATAATGATTTGACTTTTGGGTTTCATAAAATCGCGTCGCATTATTATTACCCCGGTTGGCATGAGCCGGGCGCGAACTTAGAATTTATCATCAACAAAGCGGCGTGGGACGCGTTACCAGCCGACTTACAGTCCATTGTGGATGTGGCGACGCAAGCGGTGAATCAGCAATTGTTGAATGAGTATACGGCACGTAATAACAAGGCATTGCAGCAGTTGGTGACGGATCACAAGGTGACTTTGTCGCCGTTTCCAAAGGACGTGTTGACGGCGTTGAAGCAAGCATCTGAGACGGTGATGAACGAGCTGGTGAGCAGCGATGCGGACGCAAAACGTGTGTACGAATCGTACCGTGCGTTTTCACAACAGGTTCAGCAATATCATGACGTATCTGAAGTCGCCAATTACCGCTTACGCGATTAAGGCGGCGCGCTCCGTTATGTGATGGGGATCGATTAGGTGTTGAACGGGCGTGTGCGACCTTCGTCATCGATTGACACAAACACAAACAAACCGTCGGTGACTTTCGTCAATTCTTGGCTGTTGTAGTCGCGTTGCATCCACACTTCAATTTGGATTTGGATGCTGGATGCCCCTCTAACAACGACGTCGGTGTAACAGCTGACCACACTGCCGATCTTGACCGGCACCATAAAGCTCATGCCGTCCATTGCGACGGTCACCACTCGACCTTGCGCGGCACGTGCTGCGGTGGTGCTTGCTGCCAAATCCATTTGCTTGACCAACCAACCACTGAAAATGTCACCGAATGCATTGGTGTCTTTGGGCATGGCAATGACCTGCAACGCCAAGTCGCCGGATGGGAGGGGTTTATCGCTGTTTAAATCGTCTGAACTCATGAGGGTGTCAACGGTTATTATTGTTAAGGGTGTGTGTAAGGCGCAAGATTAACAAGCAAACTGAGCGAAGGCAATCCTCAAGGTGTGAAATTTATCGTATGGATTATGTGCCTCGTAAGCCTATCACCAAGTTGGGGAAGGCGACCAACAGACACAGCACACACAACTGAATGAGAATAAACGGCAGCACGCCACGGTACAGCACCGAGGTGTTGATCTCAGGCGGGGTCACGCCACGCAAATAAAACAGCGCAAAACCAAAGGGCGGGGTGAGGAATGAGGTTTGCAAATTCACCGCGATGACCACGCCCAGCCACACTGGATCAAACCCAAGTCCGAGTAAGATGGGCGCGACAATGGGGACGACGATGAAAATGATTTCAATGAAGTCGAGAATGAAGCCCAATACAAACAACGCCAGCATGATGATGAATAAGGCGGTGTACTTATTGTCGGACACGCTTGTGAAGTACTGCTGAATGAGTTCGTCGCCGTGAAACCCTCGGAACACGAGTGAAAAGACCGTGGCGCCGATGAGAATCATAAACACCATTGCGTTGATTTTGAGCACGTTGACCGCAACCTCGTGCAGCGACGACGCGCTGATGCGCTCGCGTAAGGCATACAAGATCAACGCGCCCAGCGAACCCAGTGCGGCGGCTTCGGTTGGCGTTGCGATGCCGGCGACGATGGAACCCAAAACGAGCAGAATTAACAACAGCGGAGGGCAAAGCGATTTGAGTATCTCCGACAAACGGACAGGCGCGCCATGATTGACAATGGGTGGTGCGATACTGGGTGATATCGTCACTCGAACGACGACGTAGGCGATGTAGCACGCCACTAAGATGAGCCCAGGCACGATGGCGCCCACGAACAAATCGCCGACGGACATGATGTTCGGGTTGGTCACGCCTTGCGCCAATTGTGCTTTTTGATAGGCATTGGACAAGGTGTCGCCGAGTAAAATGAGGGCAATGGAGGGCGGAATGACTTGCCCTAATGTACCGGTGGCGCAAATCGTGCCGCACGCCAATTCCGGTGAGTAGTGGTGACGCAACATGATGGGCAATGAAATGAGCCCCATGGTGATGACCGTTGCACCGACAATGCCCGTACTGGCCGCGAGCAAGGTGCCCACTAAGATGACGGATATGCTGAGTCCGCCGGGGAAGCGGCCGAATAGTTGACCCATGCTGTTTAGCAGCTGTTCTGCGATGCGTGATTTTTCGAGGAGCACGCCCATGAGCACAAACAAGGGGACGGCAATTAAGGTGATGTTGTTCATGATGCCAAACAGACGGCTGGGTATGGCGTTGAGCAAGGTGGGATCAAATGTGCCCGTGATGACGCCGAAGCTGGCAAATGCGAGTGCGGTGCCTGCCAAGGTAAACGCGACTGGGAAACCGATTAATAACAGCACGCAGACACAGGCAAACAGCGCGACGGGAATGAGTTCAATCATGGGCGTTACCATCAGGAGTCATACCCATTAATGACGCAGTGTGTCGAGTGAGTAAGCACATACCTTGAATGAACAGCATTGCCGCCATGAGCGGTATTAATGTCTTAAGCAGATAGACAAAGGGCAAGCCACCGGGGTCGGCCGAGGTTTCGCGAATGGCCCAAGAGGCGTCGACGAAGCCAAGACTGTTGAGCGCAATGAAGGCGGTCATGGGAAATAAAAAACAGATGATGCCCAATGCATTGACCCAGTGCTGTGTGCGTGGCGACATGCGCTGGTAGAAGACGTCGACGCGCACATGTGCATCGTGTTTTAACGCAAATGAAGCGCCGATCATAAACAGCGCCGCGTGACAGTACGTGACCGATTCTTGCAGCGCGATGTGTCCTTGATGAAACCCTGAGCGCAACAATACGGTGGCACAGACGCACAACATCATGACAAACACCAACCACGCGAGGCCATGTCCTATCTCCTCTATTATCTGCTCTATGCGGTAAGTAAGCGCTAGCATTGGTACTTTGACGTCCATCCGTTATGATCATTATTGGGTGTTATTTTACGTCAGTTGTGGGCAATTAAACACGCCTGTTTTGCATTGTTTTGTGACCAGAAAAGAGGGCGGTTCTTGAGCACAAGAACAACAAGCGCCTACAAAAAAGCCCATTTAAGCGGGCTTAAATGGGCTGATGAAGACAGCGAGATATTATCGACGAGGCATTTGTTGCACTGTTCCACCGCGCAGCGAAATGATCAATTGTTTGATCTTGGGCGATGGCAACAATTTGTAGCTGGCCAACAAATCACGTTCTGCCGATGCACGGTTGCCGCGTTGCTGGTGCAACATGCCGCGCATCAAATACCCTTGAAAGTAATTTGGGTTTTTGGCGATGGCGGTGTTGTACGACGACATGGCGCTGGTCTTTTGACCGAGTTTTTCTTGGCAAAAGCCTTTCAGCTCATAAAACCGACCTTCACTAGGGAAGCGCTCGATGGCTTGATTGGCGTAAATCAATGCCGTTGAGTATTGTTTTTTGGCAACGGCTTTGGCGCCTTTTTGAAATAAATCATAGGCGGGTTGGAGGCGTTTGATCTTAGCAATGGCTTGCTGATAGCTGGAGACGCCCATTGATTTTGTGTTTGGTAAGGTAAGTAAGTGCTCGCTGTTTTTTTGCACACGCAACGCGCTTGGCGGATGGCTTGAAAACAAGTTGCTCAATCCGTCGCTGTGCATGCCGCGTTCTTTTGACAGGCGTAAAAAGGTGCGTTGGATGTCGACCGCGCCTTTCGGGTTAAAGCCCGCACGTGCCATGTACTTCATGCCGTATTGGTCGGCTTCCAATTCTTGCGATTGGCTGTATTTACTGCTGAGGACTTTCGCGCCAATCGAGGCACTTTGCATCGCGATGTCTTTGTACGCAGCGCCTTGCAATTGCGTGTTCGCCAATTGTAAGCCTAAGTTGAGCAGCGTAGCACTTTGCATTTGTTGTCGGCTGTGACCTGCGGCAGCGTGCACAATTTCATGAGCCAAGACCGCTGCGAGTTCGGCTTCGGAGCTCATTTGCAATAACATGCCACGGTTGATGGCCATTTTACCGCCAGGCAATGCCCATGCGTTCGGTTCGGAGCTGTTGATCACCGTGAATTCGTACGGCAATCTGCGATCGCTGTTGCGTGCAATCGCTTGACCTATTCGATTGACGTAGCTGGTTAACGCGGAGTCGTGAATGAATGCACCGCCTTGAGATTGAATGGTCGGCCCGTATTCCTGCTGCCCCATGGCGATTTCATTACCACCGACGAGCACCAACTCGTTTTTACCGGTGACGGCGTTGGTTGCGCAGGCAGATAAAGCGCAGCAAACAGAAAGAAAGGCAAGGGGTTTTAAAAATCGCATGGTAAGCCTCATGTTGTTATTCGATGATAAATGTCGTTAAAATCAGAATTAAATTGTAATCGATTTGTTCCGCTGATTGTTATTTACTTGTAAAATTACAATCAACAATGCACGTTGACCCAACGGCTTCGGCACTCATAAAGAGACAACCACATGTTATTACTGATTTCCCCCGCGAAAAGTTTGGATTTTAAAACACCGACGTCGGATCGGCTGCACACACAGCCTCAGTTTTTAAAACAGTCCAGTGCGTTGATTAAGGAATTAAAGCAACTCAATTCGGAAGACATTCAAGAGTTGATGGGGGTGAGTCAAAACATCGCCAATTTAAACTTTGAGCGGTTTCAAGAGTGGCACTCTGATTTTACCGTCGACAACGCCAAACAAGCGGCACTTGCGTTTCAAGGCGACGTGTACAAAGGGCTTAATATGGATCAGTTTGACGGCGCGGAAGTCGATTTTGCACAGACGCATCTGCGTATTTTATCTGGGCTGTATGGTGTGTTGAAACCAATGGATTTGATTCAACCGTACCGTTTGGAAATGGGCACAAAGTTCCAGAACAAGAAAGGCAAAAACCTGTATGAGTTTTGGGGCAATGCCATTACCGATCAATTGAATGCCGAGTTAGCCGACATGAACAGCGATGTGGTGATCAATTTGGCCTCGAACGAGTACTTTAAAGCGGTCAAACCAAAGCAGCTTAATGCATCCGTGATTACGCCCGTGTTCAAAGATTTTAAAACCGATAAGTACAAAATAATCAGTTTTTACGCAAAAAAAGCACGCGGCATGATGTCGGCTTACATCATTGAGCAGGGCATTACAGAGCCTGAACAAATAAAACAGTTTGATGTAGCGGGTTATCAGTACAATGCAGATGAATCGACAGCAAATCAATGGGTGTTTTTGCGTAAGGAAGCGGTATAAGCGGTGCGTGCAATGAACCGTGTGTGATTTGTTATATTATTCACACACCACAGTGGTTGTTAACGATGGTTCTCATCATTAAAAATGGCGCATCCATGCGCTCTTAGCGAAGTCCATTATGCTATTTTTATAGCGCAGGGTATGCTAAGTCAACCAACACACTCTTTTAATATCAAATACTTACCATTAAGCTAATTTATACAGCACGAAATCATTGGTGTTAATAGACCTTTTTTGGCGCAATTTGACAATCAATCAGGACGGTATTGTGTGTGTTTATGGGCGATTTGGCGCGGATGGCAACGAAAAACGGAACGTCGTTCCGTGCTCTGGCTTACTGGTGACCGTGAGCTCGGATTTGTGTAAGTCCAAAATTCGTTTGACGATGGACAGGCCCAGACCGGTGCCGAGCTTATTTGAATCTTTCGTCTGCGCTGATTGATAGAAACGATCGTAAATATAGGGCAAATCCTGTTCATGAATGCCGTTGCCTTCATCTCGAA
>JBCDEX010000045.1:0-10339 GCA_039178995.1 Pseudomonadota bacterium
ATTCAGCCCTATGGCACCGATGCACTGCGCTTCACCTTAACTTCGTTGGCGTCAACTGGGCGTGACATCAACTGGGACATGAAACGATTGGAAGGCTATCGTAATTTCTGCAACAAAATTTGGAATGCATCGCGTTACGTACTCAGCAGCACAGAGCAGTTTGATTCTCAAGAGGAGGCCACGTACTCTGTTGCAGATCACTGGATACAGCATGAATTACAGCTTTGCATCGCCAAGGTAAATAGCGCCATTGAGCAATACCGTTTTGATTTAGCATCTCAGGCACTGTACGAGTTTATTTGGAATGAGTTCTGTGACTGGTATTTGGAATTATCTAAGCCCACCTTAAACGCAGGCGGCAGTGATGCCAACGGTACAAGACACACCCTACTCTCGGTATTGGAAAGCGTGCTGCGTTTGGCGCATCCGTTCATGCCATTCATCACCGAGGAAGTTTGGCAAATGCTGCCCTCACATTGCAAAGACAAGGCAGCAAATGACAGCAGCATCATGTTGCAAGCGTATCCAATTCACGACGACTCATTGAATAACGACACCGCACGGCAGGAAGTCAGCTGGCTAAAAGCCATTGTCACCGCCCTTCGCAACATCCGTGGCGAACTGAATATTTCACCGGCTAAGACCATCAAGGTGATCTTAAATAAAGGCACGTCGCTTGATCAGGAACGCCTCTCTCGCAATCACAGCCTCTTATCCAGTTTGGCAAAACTCGACTCCATTGAGTTTTTAGCCAACGGCGAAGCGATTCCGACCAGCTCAATGCAATTAGCCGATGAACTGGAGATTTTGGTGCCGATCAAAGGTCTCATTGATTTGGATGCCGAAGTGGCTCGTTTGAACCAAGAAATCAGCAAGGTGCAAAAAGAACAGCAGCGCTTAAATGGGAAACTCAGCAACGAGAAGTTTCTCGCCAATGCGCCTAGCGAGGTCGTCGCCCAAGAACAAGAAAAACTGGCTAAAATACATCAAGCACTTGAAACCTTGGAAAATAAACGCACCGAACTGGAACAACTTTAATAATACAAACGAAAATAAAACCGAATCATCATCATTACTTGTGCGACAGAATGCGTAAAAAGCGCTTGTCATTTCGCATTTATTGCTCAATAATCATGACTAATTCACTTCTAAAAACACCCTTATTTTAAAGGTTTACATCATGTTATTTATTCACGGACTGATAGCAGTCGTTCTTACTACGCTCATTATGCTTGCATTAACACCCAGCCTTCCTGCAACCAACACTGGTAGCCTCATCTCGATTGTATTGAATTCGGCACTGGCGCTTGCTTTGTTTAAAGTCTCAGTTATGGCATTTGGTGTATTCACCAATCGACAACGCACATCCAAACCAATTGACGGTCCAAGACGCTCAGGTTCGATCAAGTGGTTTAACACCAAAAAACAATATGGTTTTATCACCACCGATGACGGCGAAGATATTTTCATTCACAAGCGCTTTGTTCAAGGCGATAAAAAACAACGCATTCGCGACGGCATGCGTGTGGAGTTTTCAGTGAGTGAAACAGAAAAAGGCTTACAAGCTGAAGACGTCGCTATCTTAGATTAACCGTCCTAAGCACACCGCATGTAACAAAGGTGCCATGACCATATCATAGCGCCTTTTTTGATTGAGCCGAGGACCATACACTTATTGTCTCAATCCCCACACTTCAAACATACCGTACAACATCACTCGAAGAGACACGCGTGATGACGACTCTGGCTGAAGCGCAATCAGACGACGATGCACCATAACCTCAATCGCATGCATCACCAACAACCCAAGCCCTGCCCATACTAGGTAACGTGACGTCGATACAGAAAACACATCCGTTGTCATGCTCACGACCACCAACAACCAAAATGCCAATGTGCTGGCCTTACCCAATCGCAATACCTGTTCGCTCATAGTCGCCTCCTAACTGATGCTGATTCATGTCGTCTGAATAATTTATTGTCCTCGAAACACAGCCGGTCTTTTTTCTAAAAACGCCATAATGCCTTCGCTGGCATCCTCACTCACCGCGCACATATTTTGTCGCTGAGCTTCATTGCGAACAGTCTCTTCGATGCTCATCAGCGAAGTCGTTCTCAACAATTTTTTAGTGTGTTGCAACACCAACGGCGCTCGATTGGACAACTCGTGTGCCCAACTCTGAGCGACTTTAAGAAAGTCGTCTTCTGCGTCCACCAAACGATTTGCAATGCCTGCATCTGAGCATGCTTGAGCGCTCAAATGACCGCCACGGGTCAGCAGTTCAAAGGTCCTCTGATACCCTAAATGGCGTTGCAATAACGTGTGAATGCCACCATCGGCAATCAGACCAATGTTACTGAATGTGAAAAACAAACTAGCGCTCTCATGCATAACGATTAAATCTGAATTCAACACAAATGCGCACCCAATGCCTGCCGTTGTACCTGCTGGTGCGGCGATAATGGTTTGAGGCAGCTCATGCATTTTTTGAATAATTGGCCAATACATGTGCAGCAACTGCTCTTCGCAATCTTTAAATCCACAGAAGCCTTCTTTCAGGTCCGTTCCCGAACAAAAATAAGCATCCGTACTACCTAACACCACCACTCTAATCTCACTCTGATCGGCTACCTCATCTAACACCGCACAGAGCTCTTGAGACATCAGTAAATTTACCGCATGACGCGCGTCAGGTCGATTCAGCAACACACTAAGAACATGCCTATCTTGTTCTACGATAATTGTTTGATAGTCTGTTTTCATATTACGTTAACACTCCCTTTGAACGCAACGCATCAATCTCCGATTGGCTATGGCCTAGTGCCCGCAACACCTCATCGGTATCACTGCCTTTGGGTTTTAATGGCGGTGGCGTCGCCGCTTTGGTGCGACTGTATTTAGGCGCGGGACCCGGTTGCGTCAACCCATTTACTTCGATGAACGTCCCGCGCGCTTGGTTATGCGGATGGTCTGGCGCCTCGGTCATCGACAGTACCGGCGCATAACACACGTCCTTGCCGAACATTATCTCGTCCCATTCATCTCGCGTCTTTTGTTTAAATACCTCGGTTAACCCCGCTTTCATGTCTGGCCAACGAGAAATGTCGTATTGGTTGGCCATCAACGATTCGTCAACGCCAGACAAGCGCACAAGCTCCGCATAAAATTGCGGTTCAATGCTGCCCAAACTGATGTGTTTTCCATCTTTGGTTTCATAGGTGTCGTAAAATGGCGCACCGCCGTCGAATAAATTGGAGCCTCGCTCGTCTTGCCATAACCCAAGCTGCATCATGGAGTACACCAAGGTCATCAACGACACGGTGCCATCCACCATGGAGACGTCAATCACTTGTCCTTTCCCCGAGTGTTTCGTTTCCAATAAACCGCACACCAAACCAAACGCCAAATACAGCGCACCTCCGCCGTTATCGCCCACCAAATTAAGCGGTGGTACTGGCTTTCCGTCTTTCGGCCCAATGGCGTGCAATGCCCCGGTGAGCGCAATGTAATTAATGTCATGACCCGCCGCATGAGCCATTGGCCCCGTCTGCCCCCAGCCTGTCATGCGCCCATACACCAGCCGGGGGTTTCTTGCCAAACACACGTCCGGGCCTAACCCCAAGCGTTCCATCACACCCGGGCGAAACCCTTCAATCAATGCATCGGCCGATTCAATCAATGACAACGCCACCGCCAAACCCTCGTCAGATTTTAAATTGAGTGCAACCGAGGTCTTGCCGCGCTCGTGGATTTCCACTTGGCTGGTATCCGGTGTCGAACGCTTTTGAATACTGATTACCTTTGCACCCAAATCAGACAACAACATGCCACACAAAGGGGTTGGTCCGATTCCAGCCATTTCAATGACTGTCATACCGACTAAAGGTCCCATACTGCTCCTTACGTAAAACGAATGATTCAATAGAAATGACACCTATCATATCAAACGTATACGATGAAATAACAGACAGTCTACGAGAAGAATTTGAATTTAAAAAAGCGTTGCGACTGTACGTCAAACGAACTCAACAGAATTAAAACAAGCGCCGCATAACGGCATCGGGCAATAAGGGAACCACCCAACGCAAGACCCACCATGGGAATCCAGGCACCACGATGTTTTTTTTCTGAACGAGGATGCCCGCAAGCATTTTTTCCGCTGCTTTTTCCGCCGATATCACAAACGGACGCGACTCCATGTTTGGCGCAAAATCGGTGTTAATAAATCCTGGATGAATCATCGAGACCTTAATGTCTCTGGGCAATAATTCAACGCGCACTGCATGTAAGTAATTGGTCAATGCCGCCTTACTTGAGGAATATGCCGCACTCCCCGGAATGCCAAAATACGCAGACACCGACGACATGCCAACGAGATGCCCATAGCCCTGTTTCAAAAAGTAATGTGTAGCAGCATCAATGGTCGCCACAGCACCCATTAAATTGACTTGAAATACATTCGCCTGTTCGTCGAGTTTGCCCTGGCCCGATCTGGTTACAGCGGTCGTACCAGCATTCACCACCATGATATCCAAACCGCCCAATTGATCGATTAACGCACTTATGCTGTCGGCTACTTGATCGGTGTGCGACACATCCAATACGCGATAATGCACTCGACCTTGACTTGGGTAATCACGTTCTAATTGATGAGCAAGATCACTTAACAGCGCTTCGCGTCTCGCTATCAAACCAACATCGAAACCGCGTTTGTAAAATAATCGAGCGAGGTGCTCACCGATTCCAGAGGATGCACCGGTGATAATGACTTTTTTATGTTGAACCATGAGGTGGGTACGACCGTTTCTTCTTCTTATTATTATAAATCAACAACTGTTATGAATTAACAACTGTGGGTGACTTAATCTGAACGCTAGTTCGCCAATAGGCGCTTGATGCAACCGGAAACAACTTCTGATTTCACAGGTTTTTGCAATATTTCGCTGATACCATATTGCAACATATCACTGCTCGATTCTTGGTGTCCAGTGAACAAGATAACGGGCAAATCAGGGACTATTTCTTTACACGCTTGGATCAACTCAAGACCAGACAAGCTTGGCATTGATTTATCCACCATCAACAAATCGTATGCGCTGTGATTGCTGGCAAACTCTTTTAATGCATCGTTTGGATCGTCGTATCCCGTGACCCCAATCTCTTGCATTGGCAATAACGACTTCATAATCTCAACGATCATTTTATCGTCATCAACAAACAGAACATGGTGTAGAAAATCTACGCTCGAGCTGGTCTCAATGCCATTCTGTTTGGTTGATTCACTCATAAAAATGATCTCTATTACAAATGATTTGAATATAAAAGGTTTGCAGGTAACAATCAAACGAATGCAGTTCAATCATGGACAATAACTGGAAATTATAACCTTTAGTATGATGTTTCAGCCGTGCACAACACACCAACCCATGCAAAAAACGTTCTCCAATCGTTAAAACACCCTCTACATGACAAATGGGTTTATGTTATATTACTCCCATGAGCACGTTTACGCACCAGTATAAATCGTTACGCATAATAATGATGACCATCATTATGTACTGTGCTGCGCAATCGTTCGCCATCGCCCATGACGTGGAACACATCAACATGCTCCACGATGCACAACAAGAGCTGTGCGTCTTATTTGATGCGACTGGCGGCGACATCGTTCAACCACACATTGCATCGCTTGAGCCAACATACGCTCACATCGACTACGCATCGCCTTTGCATTCCGCGCCTATCCGGAATGCAAATCGTCAGCGCTCAATTCGCGCCCCACCCTCCATTGTTTAACGCTTATAAATAACAACATTTTATTCATCGTTTAACCAATGGAATTTCTTATGAAACACATATTTATTGCGCTTGTGTGCGCATCTTTTGTATCTGTAAACGCGTACGCGAACACAACTCAAACCACTGTCATCGCATCAACCAATGCAACGGATCAACTATCACCTGCATTGCCTAACCCAGAATCAATACCTGCTAAGCCGTCAACGAGTGCAGCACAGTTCAAGCAAGCATCCAAAAAAACGAGCAGCAACCCCGACATCAGCTTAATCCTAGATGGCCTCTACGCATCCAAAGACGGCTCCAACGAACTTCCAGGCTTTCAACTCGCAGGCGAAGCCGCTGAATCCGCTGAAAAAGGCTTTTCACTAGGGCACACTGAATTGGCGATCAGCTCAAATATCGATGACAAATTCTACGGCAAAATGACCGCCGCAATCCATGAACACGACGGCGAAACAGAACTTGAGGTTGAAGAAGCCTTTGTCGAAACAACCGCGCTTGGTCAAGGTGTTACGATTCGAGGCGGACGCATGTTAACCGCTACCAGCTATCACAACTCACAGCACCAGCACGCATGGGACTTCGCAGACGCACCGCTCATTTCCAAGGGGCTATGGGGCAACAGCCACATCGACGACGGTCTTCGCGTCAGCTGGGTCGCACCCACCGACACACTAGTTGAAGTCGGCACCGAAGCCTTGACCGGACGCGCATTCCCATCGGGTGAAAAAAGCGATGGACTGGGTGCTCACACCGTATTCGCCAATGTCGGCGGGGATTTATCAGAGAGTTCAAGCTGGCAAATGGGCGTCAGCCATTTCCGCACCAAACCAAAAAACCGCAGCGCGGCATCGGCACATGCACATGCACATGAAGAAGATGAGCATGAAGAAGATGAGCATGAAGAAGAAGCACCAGCCAGCTTTAGCGGAAAAAGCCACACCACCGGTGTAAGCGCTATTTACAAATGGGCGCCAAACGGCAATTACAAAAATAAACACGTTAAATTGCAAACCGAGTACATGATCCGTAAAGAAGATGGAAACGTCAGTCACGGAGATCACAGCGACCTAATCAATGGCACGCAAAAAGGCTTTTACGTGCAAGGCGTGTATCAGTTCCAACCAAACTGGCGTGCGGGGTTACGCTACGATCAAGTACAGAGCAAGTTCTCTGGTGAAGACGAGGCCATTGAAGAAGCCGGCCTGGATAACGAAGGCATGACACCGAAACGTTACACCGCCAGCTTGGAATACGTTCCGTCGGAATTCAGCCGAGTACGCCTTCAATACAACAAAGACGAATCATCAGATGAGAGCGATGATCAAGTCATGTTGCAGTACACCATGAGCCTTGGGCCTCATGGCGCACATTCATTCTAAGGGGCGCACATCATGAGCTACATTCAATCATTATTGATCGCGGTGCTTGTCAGCGTCTCCTCATGGAGCGCTGCGAGCAGCACGCTGAATGTCTTTGCGTGTGAAGCCGAATGGGCCGCACTTGCGCATCGCATAGGCGGTGACAAACTGACTATTTACGCAGCGACCACAGCCAAACAAGATGCGCATCACATCCAAGCGCGTCCAAGCTTGATTGCAAAAGCACGTCGAGCCGATCTATTGGTCTGCTCAGGCGCTGACTTAGAGGTGGGCTGGCTTCCCTTGTTGATCAAAAAATCAAGCAACAACAAGATAAAACCGAATGCCATTGGACATTTCATGGCGACGGAACAGGTCGAGTTGCTTGGCAAACTTGACAAAGTGGATCGCAGCATGGGCGACGTACATGCCATGGGCAATCCACATGTGCATTTAGAACCTAAGCGTTTGGCGCGCATTGGGTCTAAATTGGCCTCACGCCTCGGACAAATTGATCCAAGTAATAACGCACTGTATGCCAACAACGCACGTCAGTTTTCAGCTGAATTGTCACGCGCTGAACGTAAGTGGCAGCCGTTGAAACAACAGCTCGCAGGCAAGCGTCTGGTCGTACACCACGACAACTGGGTGTACCTGACCGACTGGCTTGGCATCAAAGTGGTTGCCCATCTTGAACCCAAACCAGGCGTACCGCCATCCACAAAGCATTTGTCGTCGCTAACAGCCAAATTGGCTAAAACGCCTGCGAATGCCATCATTTACGGCTCATATCAGGATCCAAAAGCTGCGAGGTGGTTGGCCAAAAAAAGCCAACTCCCGAGTATTGAAATCCCGTTTTCAGTAAGTAACTGGAAACAACCTACCGCACTCATTCACTGGATGGACGACGTCTTAAAACGACTCGCACGTGCAACCAAAGGTTGACGCAATCATGAGCATTGACTTATCCATTATTTTGCCCGCATTTGCAGCAGGACTCTGCGTTCTGCTCAGCCACATCCCTCTTGGCAAAGAGGTGCTCAATCGCGGCATCATTTTCATTGATTTAGCCATTGCTCAGTTTGCAGGATTGGGAGTGATTCTAGCCTACACCTTAGGCATTCATGCCGACGATCACTGGCAAATTCAGCTGTTTGCCTTTTCCAGTGCCCTCGTCGGCTCATTGATACTCAACCTCGCCGAACACTATTTCAAACGTCATGGCGCGCATCATCAAGAAGCATTCATTGGCATTTGTTTTGTATTAGCGGCCACAGCAAGCATTCTGTTACTAAACAGCAACGCGCACGGCGGTGAGCAGCTCAAAGAACTACTCGTTGGACAAATACTCTGGACAGAATGGTCTCAACTCATTGTGCCTGCATTCGTTGGCCTTCTGGTTTTTGGACTCGCATGGCGAACTCCATCGGTCTTCAAAGGATTTTGGTTTTATATATTATTTTCATTGGCCATCACCTTGTCGGTGCAATTGGTCGGTGTTTATCTTGTCTTTTCATCGTTGATCATACCGGCGCTGTTCGCCAACCTCATCAACGTTAAGGGCAACCATACTCAGACCATAGTGGCGTTGCTCCTTGGCTGTGTAGCCTACCTACTCGGCTTGCTCCTGTCGTCAGTACTTGATTTGCCAACAGGTGCGGTCATTGTGTGGTCCATGGCTTGTTTATCGGCCGTGGTCTTGGCTGTCTTTCATGCTCTCAAAGGCGCTCGAATAGGGTAAACTCATTGCATGGTGTACGGGCCTGAAAAACTCATGCAAAACACTCAGGTACGCGTTCATAAATAGCCCCTATGGCATGCAAAAAGCACTGTCTATCGCCTATTTTTTAGCATAAAATGACGGCTGTCGATCACCCCATTCTTTGAGAGTCATTCATGAGCGATTTCAACAAAACCAGTTTAGTGTCTGTCACCCTGCCCAAATTTATCTTTGCCAGTCGCTGGTTGCAATTGCCCTTGTATTTAGGATTAATCGTTGCTCAATTCGTCTACGTATTCCACTTTTGGGTCGAATTGATTCACCTAATGGAAGCCGCATTTGGTTCACAGAAAGCGCTGATGTCGTTGGTTGAAAGCATTGGTTATAAAGCCGAAGCGACACCCACTCACCTCAACGAAACAATCATCATGCTGGTCATTTTGGGATTAATTGATGTCGTGATGATTTCAAATCTCTTAATCATGGTCATTGTCGGCGGCTACGAGACCTTTGTCTCCCGCATGAACTTGAACAATCACCCAGACCAACCCGAATGGCTCAGTCATGTAAACGCATCCGTTTTAAAAGTGAAACTGGGCACGGCCATCATCGGAATCAGTTCAATTCATTTATTGAAAACCTTCATCAACGCCACCAACTACACCGAAACGGTCTTAATGTGGCAAACTTTGATACACATTACCTTCTTGTTGTCGGCACTGGCAATTGCCTATACCGATCGTTTAATGCACTCACCCGTTAAGCATGGATCGATGAACTGATCCGAAGTTAACTGGATTCATGGACGTCCGACACGTTGTGCATTTCATCCAACTTGCTCATTAACTCATCCAGCGTAAATGGTTTACGTAGCACCGTGGCTTTTTCAAGTGGATCTTCAATTTGCTTGTCTAAATAACCGCTGATGTAAAAAGACGAAATGTCACGATCCAAAATTCGCGTTAAGCGCACAATTTCAGAGCCTTCACCGTCTGGCAATAAAAAATCACTCACCACAAAATTAATATGCTTATTTGAATACAGTGCCTTTCTTGCCGCCGATACCGTTTGCACATACACCACATCAGCACAGTAGGCTTTCAACAAATTGGACAACATCTTGCCAAACTCATCGTTGTCTTCAACCAATAATACGTAAACATCTTTCAAACCACTGTAATTATTTTGTTGTTTCAATTCGTCACTTTTCAACAGCGTGCGCTTCAGTTCAGCCGCAGGTAGAAAAATCTCCACCTTCGCTCCGTATTCACCGTTTGAAATGAACGTATCGCCACCAGCCTGCTGCGTAAACCCTTTCACCATCGACAACCCCAACCCAGAGCCACCAGTGTGTCTGTTACGTGTATAAAACGGAGCAAATGCCTGCTCTAAATCAATTGAACTGAAGCCTGGACCTGTATCTTCAAAACTCAAACACACGTAGTCACTTTGCTTAAG
>JBCDEX010000046.1:0-10251 GCA_039178995.1 Pseudomonadota bacterium
ATTAACACCATAAGGACGAGAATCGTCTTTGTAAAATGTCATCAAGTAAGTATACAACCACTCAGAACCTTTTTTACGTGCCCGCGTCACCATCGTTAAATCTGGTGGCGCAGCACCAAACCATTTTTTTGCGTCATCAGGCGTCATACCAATCTTCATCTGATCGCCAATCTTCTGGCCTTGTTCTAACAACAATTGCTCGGCTAAATCCGTAGGGATACCGATGTCTTTAGCAACGCGGCCATAACGTGCGTATTGAGCTGAATGACAGCCCATGCAATAGTCCATAAACGTACGCAAGCCGTTCTGCAACGACTTTTTGTTTTTTAGGTCGGCTTCAAACTCATAACATTCAATCTGGCCACATGCGTGTGCTGATTCCGCACCCGCTGCTTTCAATGGCAACATCACCAACGCAGCCACCAAACCAAACACGCCGATGTATTGAATCAGGTTCATGCCACCGTCCATTGTCACACGCTCTGGCTCTGGCTTCACATCGTCTTTCGCGATCAACCATGGCATTACGAAAAAGAATGTAGCCAAGGCCAAGCCAATCAGACGGATGATAATATTCACGCCTTCAGCCGCATTAAAGTTCAACAATAAGAACAGTAACCCAAACCCGATACACACAGGCATTCTCAATGCGCCGGCCAAACCGCCCAACTTATTGTTGGTCCAAATAGGCATGCACAGGAAATACGCAAAATAGAACGTGGTTAAGAATTGCGCCAACATCGTTCGATTCGGTGTCGCACTCTTCGTACCCAACACACCCAATACAATGAACGACACAACGAATAAGATCATCATGGCTTTTGTGAAGCGCCCTTTGTAACGAATCGATCGAACTGCACTCTTATCCAACCATGGAAGGATTGCCAAAATAGCAATGGCGGCGCCCATGACCACAAACCCTAAGAACTTCGCGTTCAGCGTATCACTGATCGAGAACGTGACCGCACGTAACATGCTATAGAACGGACCGTAGTACCAAACCGGCGCAATATGTGCTGGCGTCTTCAAAGGGTTCGCCTCTTCAAAGTTTGGTGGCTCTAAGAAGTAACCACCCATTTCTGGAGCAAAGAACAAGATGCCACAAAAGACAAACAAGAACACCACAATCGGCACTAAGTCATGAACTGTGTAGTACGGATGGAACGGAATACCGTCCAGCGGAATGCCATTCTCATCCTTGTTTTTCTTAATATCAATACCGTCTGGGTTGTTTGAGCCCACTTCATGCAGTGCCAATAAATGCATTACAACCAACGCCACTAAGATCAATGGAATTGCGATCACGTGCAGAGCAAAGAAACGGTTTAATGTAATGCCTGAAATCAAATAATCTCCACGCACCCACTCAACAATGTCTGGACCAATCACAGGGATTGCGCCAAACAAGGATACGATCACTTGCGCGCCCCAATACGACATTTGTCCCCACGGCAACACATAGCCTAAAAAGCCTTCCGCCATGAGACATAAATAAATGCCCATACCAAACAACCAGATCAACTCCCGAGGTTTGCGGTACGAACCATATAATAAGCCACGGAACATGTGTAAATACACCACCGCAAAGAACGCCGATGCACCAGTTGAATGCATGTAACGCAAGATCCAACCGTACTCCACGTCACGCATGATGTATTCAACCGAAGCAAACGCGGCTTCCGCAGACGGAGTAAAACTCATAGTGAGCCAGATACCGGTCAGCAATTGATTGACCAACACCACCAACGACAATACGCCAAAGACGTACCAGAAATTAAAATTCTTAGGCGCATAATAGCCACCCATGTGGGTTTCCCATGCACGCATGATGGGCAACCGCGCATCAATCCAATCGCGCAAGCCGACCAATGTTGAGACAATAAACGCTGTAAATGACTTAAACATCTTATGCCACCTCCGAATCTTCGCCAATCACGATGAGTGCATCTGACTCAAAGCGGTAAGGAGGAACCATTAAGTTAGTCGGCGCTGGAACACCTTTGAACACACGACCTGATAAATCAAATTTCGAACCGTGACAAGGGCAGAAAAAACCGCCGACCCAATCCGCACCTAAATCCGCTGGTGCTTTTTCTGGGCGCGACTTTGGCGAGCACCCAAGGTGAGTACACAGACCCACGACAACCAAATACTCTTCGTGCCCTTCAATCGCACGCTCAATTCCTTTCACATAGCTTGGCTGTTCTTTCTTTGACACAGACAATGCAGAATCTGGATCCGCAACTTTTGCTGTCTCGCCTTCCAATGCCGCTAACTGCTCTTGGGTACGACGACTGATAAATACAGGCTTTCCACGCCATTCAACAACCATTTGCTCGCCTGGCTGGAGTTTGGAAATATCCGCTTTCACCGGCGCGCCGGCCGCTTTTGCTTTTTCACTTGGCTGCCATGACCCCAGAAATGGAGTGACCACACCAACTGCACCAGCTGCACCCACGATGGACGTTCCCGTAATTAAAAAATTACGGCGTTGATTATTTACTTTTCTATCATCACTCAATGTAACAACTCCTAACTGCGCATTTAACGGTGAATGGCTTGTTTACTGCTTTAATTAGCAAAATTAACAACAATGGAAGTGCATGCGCGCGCAATTTGGAAACGCCTGCGCGCGCAATTTTAACACAAAAAAAACGCTCAAGCTCATGGATTTATGAGTGAGCGTTCAGTAAATGCATATTCTCCACATAATCGTGAACAATATGCACCAACAAATTAACGTTTTGAGAATTGAGGCTTCTTTCTCGCCTTACGCAAGCCCACTTTCTTACGCTCAACTTCACGAGCATCTCGAGTAACAAAACCAGCCGCTCTTAATGCGCCGCGCAATGTCTCGTCATACTCCATCAACGCACGCGTAATTCCGTGACGAATCGCACCCGCTTGACCGAAGCTACCACCGCCTTTAACACTGATGTTGACATCAAACTTGTCCGTCATTTCGACCAACTCAAGTGGCTGGCGTACGATCATACGCGCAACTTGACGACCAAAATATTCATCCAAAGGACGCTTATTGATGGTGATCGCACCTGTGCCTGACGTTAAATAAACTCGAGCAGCAGAAGTTTTTCTGCGACCTGTTCCATAATATTGAGTTGCTGACATATTGGTTACTCTATGTGTAAGATGTTATAAACTAAGCTCTTTAGGCTGTTGAGCAGTATGAGGATGCTCGGTACCTGCATATACTTTCAATTTGCCGAACATTGAGCGACCCAACGGATTTCTCGGCAACATGCCCTTCACTGCATAGCTTAACGCGCGCTCAGGCTTTTCGTTCATTAACTTTTCAAGGCTGATTGATTTCAAACCACCAGGGTAGCCTGTGTGACGATAATACATTTTATCGCGCGGCTTGTTGTTTCCCTTAACAACAATCTTCTCAGCATTAACAACAACGATGTAATCACCGGTATCGACGTGTGGCGTGTACTCGGGCTTGTGCTTGCCACGCAATCTTGTTGCGATATCTGCAGCCAACCGACCCAGGGTTTTCCCTTCAGCATCAACAACATACCACTCTTGTTCTACGGAATTTGGTTTTGCACTAAATGTCTTCATGAGACCAGCCTTTCTTGTTTGGGCAATGTATAAAAAGAGGCGCGAATACTACACCAGATATTCAATTTTGGCAAGACCAAAAGAATAAGTTTATTTAAACGCGATGAATTGCGTCAGCTTAAACCAGAAAATACGCCAACGTAAACGATTTGCGCACTGATTATAGGCAACGATCAGATCTCGCTCAAGCTTATTATCAACATCATTTAGTGAATGCGCCTGATTTGGCACACGGTACTCCAACGCATTAAAGTAATAAACATACCGAGCCACATCTTTTGCAAGCATCGGGTAACGATTCTGCACATTGCGTGACCACTCGCTTGGTGTCAATCGAGCAAGCAGCACATCATCCAAAGGCAGCAACGCTTGCAACTGCAGATATCGACTCACCCATTTTGAGCCAGAGCGAGCGCGACGCGTTTTAAACAGCCAAGAATTCAGCAACATAAAGAGAAAGATAACACCAAGAGCCTTAGCCACTCCTTGTGCCAAATGCGTCGTGCTCAGCCCGCCTAACCAATCCGAAAGCACACTCTTTCGCTGCGACTCATCAAAGCCCAGCGCCCAACTGGACCATTGATAGTTCATGGCGTCCCAGCGAGCACGCACAAACGTCAACGCCCCCATTCCTGCACTCCAACTCGACAATCCACTGGACAACTCCGATGACGAGTTACGAAACATCGATTGAGCATTTTTCATCACGCGTTCCGGCGCAATCGATGCCGTTGGGTCTAAGCGCTGCCATGCCGATCCAGTCCACCATTCCAACCACGCATGTGCATTACGTTGACGCACACTGATTAATTGCCGCTCATCCGCAGTCGTTCCACCGTGATAACCCACAACCACTCGCGCAGGAATGCCAACCGCTCGCAATAAAAACGTCACAGCGCTCGCGTAGTGCTCACAAAACCCCTGCCGTGAACCAAACCAAAACGCATCCACAAAATCCTTATTTGGCAATTGAGGCGGCTCGAGCGTATAGTAAAATGGACTGTCACTGATCCAGCGCATGAGCAACGCCACATACTCCTGCGCATTGCCGTTGACCGACGCAAACCATCGCTCGGCTTGAGCCTCCGATTGAGGATTGGAGCCGACTGGCAATTGCGTATTGTTCACTCGACTCCGCTCAGACAAGCCCTGCTCCAACAAAGTGCGAGGCAATACCGCCATTGAAATTTCAACTCTCTGACCATCTTTATTGGGCGCAAACATCGTCAGCCCCACACTGGTTTGAACGGCTCGATCAAGCACGATCGCATTGCCTTGCGCACTGCCACGACGTTGAGAGCGCACCGCAATCGGCGCCGCCAAACCGTACACCCATTGTGACTCACTCGACTCAAGAATCAGCTGATAATCGCTCTGCGTCATCGTCTGAACGAATGCACTGGCCGTTCGCAATTGTCTCTCATTCAGTGACACCTCATTATCATTTAATTCACTGTTCGGTTGAGCGCTCGATTGCGCAGTTGACAATCGATCCTCCAGCTCTAATGACTCGGATGTACGCCACACCTGCCCATCAAAATGCGATAACACCAAACCTCGCCAATACAGCTCATCATCCGCTGGCGCACGCGTCGTAAAACGCGCTCTGAACACCAACTCATTCGACTCCAGCAATTTTGATATGGAGCCGGGGTTCAAGGTGTCGCCCATCCCAGTACGATGCCCTTCTTGTATCATGGGAACCGACCACAACGGATCTATTCTTGGCACAAACACCAACAAGAACAACATCACCGGCAGCGACTGAAACACCAGCTTAACGCTGTGTTTCAAATCACCCCAGAAAAAAGACGCGACGTCAGCGCGTCGATACGACAGTGCCAGCACTCCCAACAAACAAATAAAACACAACAATAAGTATGCACTAATCAACAGACTTTGATTAACGAAAAAAACGCATGCGATGAGCACCGTACTGATGTATAGCAGCCATAACATGTCTTTATGGGTTTTCAGCTCAAGCGCCTTAAGCACATACAACATCACGAAAAACGACAAATTGACCGTCAAACTGAACGACTGAGCCATCACTTCGACAATCAGACCCGCAAACACCATCACAAACAAACACGCAACTAACCAACGAGGCGCTGCCGCCTGACGACGATAATTGAACCACCCCCTTAACGACATGCCCATCACACAAAAAGCCACCAACCACATCGGCAAATGAATGAATAACGGCCACAATAGCGCACACTGGAGCGTCAACACAGCGGTACGTAAAAACGGCGATAAGATCTCGTAGCTCAACGCGGCAGACGACGTCATACGCAATGCGCTCTGCTTACGTATCGTCATGTAAACAACGCCAATTCGGTTAACACCAAGGTTAAGTGTGTTTTACCACTGGATACCATGATCTCGGTGTGAGGCAGTCTCAAACCGTAGGCCTTTCCTTGACGATGCCATTGCAACGCCAGATAGCATAGTTGCGACAGGCGCTGTTCTTTTGGCACACCTGGCAACGACCCCCAGTCTACATAGCGCTGATCGCTTTGTTCTGAATCAAACAATTTCAGCATCAAGGGCAAACCTCTCGCGCGACGCTTCCAATCAACGCGCCTCAAAGAATCACCCACTCGAAACTCTCTTAACCCATGAAACTCACCCTCACCCAATGCACTGTGTGCCACGCTTGATTCGCCAACGACATCAAACCACGTCATGTTCGACACCACTTCTGGTTTCGGATACACCAAGGCCTTTTTGCCAAAACGCAACCACGACCAGCCTTGCAACAAACCTAACGGGAACACCGATCGAATGCGCACACGCCCAACATCCATATAACCTCGCTGCGTTGCATTACACGATACTTTAATTGTCTGCTGAAATTCCAACACCGGCAACCACGCTTCTTGACTTACGCCGTCTAAGACGCCGTCGTCACACAGCAATTCTAAGCCGTGATGCACTCGTTTTCCCGAGCCACGAACCTTTAAATTCAGCGCCACCACGCCACCTTCAAACCCCGGCTCGATCGACTGACAATCAATTAATAAACCATGCACATTCAAAAACGTGTGATGCACACACACCACAAACACAGCGATCAACCAAAAACACAAGCCAAACACCAAACTGTTCTGATAGTTAATCGCCATCAAAAACAAAATCAACACAACGAATAAATACGCAAACCCTTGGCGAGTCGGGAAAATAAAAATGCGTCGCTGGGTCAAATGAATGGACGCTTCTTCAGGCAATCGATTACGAATCCAACGCTGCTGCTTACTTCGAATCAATTGCTTCAGCCGTGCGATCAAACATCCTCCTTAAACATACACGTTGCTATTAATATAATGTTCTTAGCATAAAGCGCTCACCGCAAAAAAGCACGACAACGTCGTGCTTTTTAATGTCGTCGCAAACACAAGGATTGCAATTGCGCTCTCTCGACGCGCTGTCATTAGATTATATCGAGATTAGACAACAACAGGCACAGACTCTAATAAATGAGAAATCAGCTCAGTCTGAGTCATGCTGCCATCAACCGACACAAAACGATGAGACCACACTGGGTAGATCAATGCTTGAACGTCATCCGGCTCAACGTAATCACGTCCTTCAAGAATCGCCCACGCTTTAACCGCTTGAATCAGCGCCAATCCACCACGTGGTGAAATACCATAAGAGAAAATGTGTGAAGATTCACGCGTATACGTTAACAAGCGGTGAATGTACTCAACAATCGAATCCGCAATGCTCACATCATCCGCCATGCGCTGCAATTCAAGCACTTCTGGCGTCGATAAAATTTCAGCCGCACCCGCTAAACGTGCTTTGAAATTCATTTCACCGCGCAACAATTTAATTTCAGAAGAGGCGTCCGGATAGCCCATCGAAATACGCATTAAAAAACGATCCATTTGCGATTCAGGTAACGGAAAGGTACCGATTTGATTGTCTGGATTTTGCGTCGCCACTACGAAAAATGGCACCGGCAAGTCTCGGCTCATTCCTTCTGTTGTGACTCGAAATTCAGCCATCGCTTCGAGCAACGCACTTTGAGTCTTAGCCGTTGTCCTATTGATCTCATCCGCAATCAATACCTGAGTAAACACAGGGCCCGCGATGAATTTAAATCGCTTATTTTCTTCGTCGTATACGCTGACACCGGTAATGTCTGAGGGCAATAAGTCACTGGTAAACTGAATGCGTTGAGATCCCAAACCAAGGACTTTTGCCATCAACGTTGCCAACGTGGTTTTACCGACACCCGGCACATCGTCCATCAACAAATGGCCTCGCCCAATAATACAACACAGCGCATAGCAAATTTGCAAGTCTTTACCGTATAGCACAGTTCGTATTTCGTTCATAACCGCTTTTATTTTGTCGCGAACAGGCAGATCGTCTCCCGTGGAGATGTAATCGTCACCGTATTCAATGTGTTCAAACTCGCTACTGGTCAAGCGATCAGGGCTTGTTGCGTTGTTTTGTCTTGCCGACGTTAAGTCAATCATAATTATGCTCCATAGAAAAAACACTGACCATGCCGTGTTCTTTAAATTATGCTTGGTTACTGTGAAACCTTAAAAAACCGCTTTGTGCAACACTTCCACATCGTCAAGTCAACATGTGCGTCGCATCTAAATCGGTCACTTTATTTATCATTGTTATTTATAGTATACATTTAACTCATCGACCACTGAGTTAAATTAATTTTACGTTACCGAAGCCCATTAACGTACGCTTATTTCATATCTTTCAAAACCTTACTGATTTCATCTTTCCATTGAGCTACTTGCTGATCGTCTGCGTTTAAATCAGGGTACGTCAACGGCAATGAGGCCAACGTGTCTCCAACGACACGAGCCACTTCCGTGCGCATGATCAATTTATCGTCCGCTGGAATCACATACCACGGCGCTTTGTCCGTAGCCGTGGTTTGAATCATTTCTTCATAAGCCTTCATGTAGTCATCCCAGAACATGCTTTCTTTTAGGTCACGTGCTGAAAACTTCCACCGTTTGGATTCCGTTTCAAGGCGTGCCAAAAAACGTCGCTGCTGCTCTTCTCGTGATACATTTAAGAAAAACTTCATCACCAACATTCCGCTGCCATGCAAATGGCTTTCATTGGCTCGAATGGACTCGTATCGACTCTGCCAAAACTCCGATTGGCATTCATCCGAATAGCCCACACTGTCCGGAAGGCATTGCGCACCTAAATACTCTGGATGCACACGCACGACCAACACCTCTTCGTAATGACTGCGATTAAACACAGTAATGCGACCTCGCTCAGGATGATGCTGATTGGTGCGCCACAAAAAATCATGACGTAACTCTTCTGCGCTTGGCTGCTTGAAGGACTGCACATTCAGACCAGATGGATTCAAACCGCGAAACACATGCTTGATGGTGCTGTCTTTACCCGCCGCATCCATTGCCTGAAACACCAACAGCACACCAAATCGCGCGTCTGCCATCAACGTCTTATGCTGTGTCCTGAGCTTTTTACACTCTTTTAACAACTGTGTCTCTTTGTCTTCATCACTCAAAGACGCACGTTCATCGTCGACACGCGTCACGCACTGTTCTAATGAAAACGCATCGGCATTTCGCCCATCCACCTTGTAATTACTTGCTGCGTATATTGACATAAGCACCCTTTTTCATTTCATATATTGTTAAGCTCTCTGCGCGCGATATCATTATGGCTCGTGAGGGCGTTCCAAATACTCATGCGACTGCATTTCTTGAAGGCGACTGAACGTCCGAGCAAACTCAAATGACAGCGTGCCTTCCGTGTACAAATCCAATAACGGCACCGCTGCCGACAACATCACCTTAACACCTCGGTCGTAAAATTCATCGATTAAGTTAATAAAACGGCGCGCTTGATCATCATTCTCCACACCCATCTGAGGCACGTTACTGACAATCACGGAATGATACATTTTCGCCAATTCAATGTAATCGTTTTGACTTCTGGGACCATCGCACAATGCATAAAAATCAAACCACACCACATCCCCACTTTCATAACGCGCGGCAATACTGCGACCTAACACATGAATCTCTGTGTTGGCATCAATCTCATACTCAGCAACGCGCACTTTTTTAAAAAAGCCATATAAATGCTCGTCTGTATCCGCGGCTAACGGAAAACGATACAGATCGGCTTGCTCCAACACTCGTAAACGGTAATCAACGCCGCCATCAATTTCATACACATCCAAATGCGTTTCAATCAATGCAATAGCGGGCAAAAATCGTTCACGCTTTAAACCACCTTTATACAGGTCACACGGTGGGATATTCGATGTCGCCACCAAACTAACCCCATGATAAAAAAGTGCTTTCACCAACTCGGCCAAAATCATGGCGTCGGTGATATCACTGACAAAAAACTCATCAAAACAAATGATTTTTGTTTCTTTTGCAATGTCTTCGGCAATCAAATGCATGGGGTTTTTTTGACCAGAAAAGCGCTTTAAATCGGCGTGAATGCGCTGCATGAACCGATGAAAGTGGACGCGCATCTTTCGCTTAAACGGCAAGGCGTCATAAAAGATATCCACCAAATACGTTTTTCCTCGCCCAACACCACCCCAAAAATACAAGCCTTTCTCAGGTGTTTTACGCTGACTGCCAAAGACTTTTGTTACGCCGGTTAACACACCCTTCGAGTGCG
>JBCDEX010000047.1:0-10062 GCA_039178995.1 Pseudomonadota bacterium
CACCTTCACAGGAGTTCAACTACCATGGCCATTCAATACAAGGCACCTCAAGACGACATTAAATTTTTAATCAACGACGTACTGAAATTCGAAGACCACTACAAAAAGCACACCATCCCTGGCGGAGACGAAGCCACCCCTGAAATGGTTGAAATGATCATCTCAGAATCTGCTAAATTTTGTGAAAACGTACTCACCCCACTGTATCAAACAGGTGACGAAGAAGGCTGTACCTTAGTCGACGGCGAAGTAAAAACACCAACTGGCTTTAAAGAAGCGTACCAACAATTCATCGAAGGTGGCTGGCAAGGCCTGTCTCACCCTGTTGAATACGGCGGTCAAGGATTGCCGATGTCATTAGGCATTGTCAAAAGCGATATGATGGCTACCGCAAACTGGTCGTGGAGCATGTACCCTGGCTTGAGCATTGGCGCGATGAACACCTTGGTAATGTACGCGTCAGACGAACAAAAGAAAACCTACCTGACCAAGCTAACAGAAGGCACATGGACAGGTACAATGTGTTTAACCGAGCCACACTGTGGAACAGATTTGGCGCAATTAAAAACCAAAGCGGTTGAAAACGAAGACGGATCATACACCTTATCAGGCACTAAGATCTTCATCTCGTCAGGTGACCACGACCTCACCGACAACAAAGTACACATCGTGATTGCAAAAACACCGGACATGCCCGATGGCATTGACGGCATTTCATTGTTCATCGTGCCTAAGTTTTTACCCGATGAAAATGGCGAAGCGGGTGAGTTCAACAATGTAAACGTTGGTTCGTTAGAGCACAAAATGGGAATCAACGGTTCCGCAACCTGTGTGCTTAACTTCGACGAATCAAAAGCATTCATGATCGGCCCTAAAGGAAAAGGCCTTATGTGCATGTTCACCTTCATGAACACCGCACGTATCGGCACAGGCCTTCAAGGCGTTGCATCTGCAGAACTTGCGTATCAAAACGCCCTGCCGTATGCCAAAGAACGCAAATCAATGCACTTCATGGGCGGCGGCAAGAAAAAGAACGACGCACCTGATGAAATCATCAAGCACGCCGACGTACGTCGCATGTTGTTAACAGCAAAAGCCATTGCCGAAGGCGGTCGTTCGATTGTCTATGAAACGGCCATGTTCTCCGACATCATGACCAAAGCAGGTGAAGCAGGCGATGAAGCAGGCTTCAAAGCAGCCGACGATGAGCTAGGCTTTTACACACCGGTCGCAAAAGGCTTCATTACAGAGCTCGGTTTAGAAAGTGCCAACCAATGCTTGCAAGTATTTGGTGGTCACGGTTACATCAAAGAGTGGGGCATGGAGCAAATCGTTCGTGATGCGCGCATTGCCACCTTATATGAAGGCACAACAGGCATTCAATCATTGGATTTGATCGGACGTAAAGTCTTATTGGATCGCTTCAAGCAATTGAACAAATTCATTAAACGTGTATTAACATTCTCTAAAGACGCCTTGGTGAGCACGCCTGCGAAAGCACGCATGGCAAAACTGTTGATCCCATTGACGTGTTATGCCATCAAATGGAAGTACTATGCATTCCGTCTTGGCATCACAGCCTCACGCGATCAACGCATTGTTGGCAGCGCGGCGAATGACTTTTTGTACTACAGCGGCTACGTGACACTTGCGTTCCATTGGGCTCGTATGGCTGCGGTTGCACATGAAAAACTCGCCAAAGGCGAAGGCAACACAGAGTTTTACAAGAGTAAGATTGAAACCGCTGAGTTTTACTTCTCGCGTTTATTACCGAGAGCAAAGTCGCACGCAACCATCATGATGCAAAACCCGAAAACCGTCTTGCAAATGAAAGAAGAGAATTTCTAAGCACACTCTTCATTCACTACTTAAAAAACCGCACACGTTGCGGTTTTTTTTTGTGAGCGCTTCTTGTATAGGGTCTTATTCAAAACCTTATGCAATATTTTATTTTAAATAAACTAACGCATCACATCGTTTGATAAGTCAAAACAATCTTGCTAGCCTAGAGCTTCATTAATAAACCAATTATAAAAAGAGAGCAGGTTATGACATTAGATCAATCATCGGTTGTATTAGTAACGGGTGCGAGCCGAGGCGCAGGCAGAGGCATTGCATGTGCGCTTGCACAGTCAGGATGCACGGTATACATCACAGGGCGCACACTTGACAACAGCAACAACAATAGTGGCTTGCCCGGTACTTTAACCCACACAGCCAAGACCATTGAAGAGGCCGGAGGAACAGCTGTCGCCGTAGTATGTGATCACGCCAAGGACGACAACGTGAAACAGTTGTTTCAACAGATTGAACGCGATCATGGTCGCTTGGACGTGTTGGTCAACAACGCCACCTGTTTACCGGATGCGCTGACTCAACCTGGTCCATTCTGGGAAAAACCGCTCAATTTGCTCGACATTTTAAATGTCGGCATGCGCTCGCATTACATTGCCAGTTATTATGCTGCGCCACTCATGGTGAAACAGCAGTCGGGATTAATAGTCAACACCTCATCGTTCGGCGCACGCTGCTATATGCATGGTCCAGCCTACGGCGCAGGAAAGTCGGCAGCGGATAAAATGGCGCACGACATGGCCGTTGACTTGAAGCCACACAATGTCGCCTCTGTGTCTATCTGGATGGGCTTGCTGTTGACAGAACGTACACAAGCCGTATTTGATGCCGAGCCTGAAAAGTATGGCCCGATGATTGAGATGACGGAATCACCCGAACTCACAGGGCATGTGATTGCCGCGCTTGCCAATGACAGCGACCTCATGAATAAGAGTGGTCAAATTCTCATCGGTGCGGAACTTGCCAATGAATACGATATTTTAGACAAAGGCAAAGCACCCATATCACACGCACCCATGCTGGGAGAACCCGCTCAAATGAATCCCGCCATCGTCGAGTAATTAGTTGTCATGACTAATTAATTGGCTCCACAATCCATTGACAAAAAAACCAGCGTAATGCTGGTTTTTTTGTGCTGTCTATTTAAAGCAACTCACATCAGTCATTAGCAAACATAGTTTTATGCGTGATACCGGCCAAGACTGCACCAACAATCGGCGCTATCCAGAATACCCACAATTGCTGAAGAGCCACCCCACCCACCATTAAAGCAGGACCCGTACTACGCGCTGGGTTAACCGATGTATTTGATACTGGAATGCTAATCAAATGAATCAACGTCAAGCACAAACCAATCGCCAATGGAGCAAAGCCAGCAGGCGCTCTGTCATCGGTCGCACCTAATATCACCATCAAGAACATGAACGTCAAGGCCACTTCACATACAATCACGGAAACCATGCTGTAGTTACCTGGTGACGCGGCATCAAAACCATTTGTCGCAAACCCAGATCCAACCAGGTCAAACCCTGGCTGACCCGACGCAATCGTTGCCAACACAACCGAGGCGGCAATCGCACCAGCCACTTGAGATGCAATATAAGGCCCCAATTCACTGGCAGGCATTTTTCCGCTCGCAAACAGACCCATCGAAACCGCAGGGTTTAAATGACACCCTGAGATGTGGCCAATCGCATACGCCATGGTGACCACAGTCAAACCAAACGCCAAAGACACACCCAAAAACCCAATACCTAACTCAGGAACGCCTGCTGCTAGCACAGCACTACCACACCCACCTAAGACAAGCCAAAACGTACCCATGAATTCTGCTAATACTTTTTTAATCATGATATTTCCTTTTATATTTACGCTATTATATCAACGATTATCTTCATTGATCGCCTAAAGACTGTCAACGACAAGAATGTAAAATATAGTTTGATTACACTCAAATAGCGTACTTTGAATTAACAGTAATACCCTGAAAACGAAGCAAATTAATGCGCTGCTCAAACGCAGCCCCGCGCATGATGTGATCCGCCACATCGACCACTTTACGCTGTTGATACACCTCAAGATACGTGCCTTGTACCCATTCGTTAAACGCACCTAATGCAGGCCCTGCCCAGATTTGATAATCCATTTCACGCCCTGCCTCACCGGTGTTTGACCAACGCGATGATAACCCAAGATACCAACGAAAGATCAACGCCATTTTGCGCTTTGGATCACTGAAGGCTTTTTCTAAGACCTCAGGATCACGCTCTTGGAAGAACGCTTTGGTTCCAGCCCAGACATCGTCTAAGTTTTGTCGAAACAATTGGGTTTCGATCTTTTCACGTTCGTCCGAAGGAATGGAATCAATACTGTCATATTGAACATACAAATCGTATAGCTTTTGCGCGCGCATCGGAAATAAGGTGCCGCTTTTCAATACTTGCAACTTAACCCCCATTTCAAACATATCTGCGGCTGGAGCCATCATTACATCCGTCATTTTTGCCTTAGCCAATAATTTACGCGTGTGCTCACTCGCACCCGCTTCAACACACGATTGATTCACACTGCCTGTCACAATGTACGCAGCGCCCATATTAAATGCCGCCAGCGCCGCTTGAGACGTACCAATACCACCGCCGATGCCGACACGTATGGGAGTCGCGTAGTTATAGCTTGCTTGAACCTCGTCGCGCACGTTAATAATCGCAGGCAGTAACGCCACAAATGAACGATTGTCTGTATGCCCGCCCGAGTCAGCTTCAGCGGTCACATCGTCGGCCATTGGAACACGTTTCGCCAACTCATACTGCGCCGCGGTGATTTGTCCTTTCGTCAACAATTGATCCAACAATTTAGTCGGTGCGGGACTCATAAAGCGCATCGCCACTTCCGTACGCGAGACCTTAGCGATCACTTTGTGTCCAATGACCACACTGCCATCCGCCGCTTGCGACAACCCCGACACACGATAGCGTACAATGTGTTCACTTAAACCCATATAAGCAGACGCTTCAACCGTCTTCACATCCAGCTTCAAAAATCGTTCAACCGCACCTTGCTCAAGCGCCTCTTCTTTTGGTGCATGAATCAAGTTGACCGCATACGGTCCATTCGGCAACGCCGCTTGAATGGTTTTAATCGCTTGCTCCACACGATCAGGAACCAATCCAGCCGCACCAAACGAAGCCAAAATGCCTTGCTTCCCAAGTGCAATCACCATTTCTTCAGAGGCAATGCCATTTGCCATGGCGCCTGCATGATACGCATACTTCACGCCGTGTTGTTTTTTAAAGTCCGCATCGCCCAAATTTTCTGGCAGCAACGGCTGAACAAAACCAATCACAGGCAAGCCATCACCGCCTCCCGCATTGACCTGCGCCTGATTACTCACACCAATTCGCTTGTTCGAATCGACTGCGACATAACACGGCACATCTAACTGATTAAGCGCTGCGTTGATCGACGCGTCATCAAACGCGACATCAGACGGCGACGCAACGTATGATAAATTAAGGACTTTTTCTTGCTTCAATGTAATTATATTATTCATAATACCTTCTCTCTGTGTTTATTGCGCAACCAAACTCACGGCGACGTCTTTCACTTCGTAAATTCTCAAGCCATCTTTAGACAAGTTTGCATTCGCAATCACCGTCACGCGATCGCTGTCTGAAACAATCTCTTTGATGTGCACATCCAAGGACATCTTACGATTTAACGGATTAATCTGACCACGATATTTCCACACGATAGTGCTCAATGGCTGCATGAAATATGGGTTATCTAAATTCGCTCCCAAATCATGATGAACCATATACGCTTGCACCGCTTCGATGATTGCCTCCACGCCTAACGAACCTGGCATAACCGGGTCTTCATGAAAGTGGAATTGAAAGAACCAATCCTCTGGATTCACATGACGCTCTGCGTATATATAGCCTTTACCAAACTCACCACCATTGGTTGCAAACTCAACGGTATCAATGAAGTTCAATTGCCCTCCAGCCAAACGATACGCTGGCTTGCTCGCTTCACGCACGCTGAACAATGCCGACGCGGGATTGGTTAAATTGAGACGCTGCGTTGCGCATTGATTGATAACATGCCACGGTTCTTTCGCTTCACCGTTATCTAAGCCCAATTGATTCGCAAGTGCGTCCGCTGAAAAATAGCCAAACGCAGCGGTTCCTTTATAGAATGGCTCGCCATCCGTGCTTAGCTCAAAGGTAAACGATTGAATGATGTTGGTGCCAAAAACCGAGGTGCTTAACAACATAGATTTATTGGTAATGGTCTTGCCACGAAGGTCAATTGACCTTATGAGCTCTCCCGAACCGTCTAAGTTTCTGAAATAAATATCGCGATCTTTCACCATAAGCGTTGTGCCCATGTACGCCGATAAAAACCCATTCGGTTGAAGCGAGATTTCCATCAGAATTGAATACGGCATGGTGCTCTCATGCGCGCCTTCTTCAAAGTACCATGCATCCAAAGGAACTTCATATTCTGCAACACACGATGACACTTCTTTAAACTCACCTCGAACGCCATCTACAGATAAAACACGCGTAGTTAATTGCAATTGACCGCACGGTGTTCTGGGCGCAACACCATTATCATAAAATGAAAACTCTTCGCCAAAACAGTGTGCAATGCGCCCGGTGGCAAATTCGAAGAAGTGATACGGGGTAAATGGAAACTCGCCTGGCTGACGATTTTGCCCCTCCACCATCGGTGCTTCAAAGTGCTTCAGCGGAACCACCCCGTGCTTTTTATCGGCGCTTAGATTTTCTTCAACCCGCATCAACGGGGCGTTTATATTTGAACCGAACGGGCTGTTCTCTTGCGGTGTTGAATCCGCTCGCTCGACATACGACAAACCTGAACCATCGATGTCACGAGCGTATGGATGCGATGGATTTTGTTCTTTGATTTCGACACACATATTCTCAAAATCGACCACCACTTTATCATTCAGAACAATCTCAACGTTCGCCTTCATGTAAACGCGATCGTCAACTCCGATGTCGGTCACTTCCAATCGATAGTGCAGCTTGCCAGATTGCGGCGTCACTTGACCACGACAACGCACGGTTTGCTTTTCACCCTGCATTGGATGGAAGCGTCCATTTTCAACCTTCGTATGCAAGCCAAGGTACATCATATAAAACATCAACAACTGACCACAGCCATCGGCCATCAACGAGCCTGCCATGACTTGATCGTCTTTAAAGTGACATGGGAAATACCAGTGATCCGGCTCAAGTAATTTATATGACTCGACCATGCCCAAACCCCATGCACCTCCATACACATTGGCAACATGAATGTGATCGTGCATTAAAAATTTTTCCGACGAGAAACGCAACGATGGGTTCAAAGGGCCTTGCTCATACTGCGACCCATAACAGCCAACTAGATCGCCTTGAATCAACTGCTTAATGTCACTGCGCGTGAACACCTGTTTATCACACTGAATAATTGGCTCAAATCGCTGCTTAAGGATTTGCTCACGCGCCAACAATTCACGCTTGGTGCGCACGACGCCTTTACCCGCCGCCAATGCTTCATCGGTAAAGAATCCAGCACATCCCCCGCGCATTTCCAGTACTTTTTTGTCTTTAATAAAGCAATCGTAGTGGAAGAAGAACAACAAGGTATCACCTTGCTTTGCAAACGAATCAATGTGAATTTCATAACGCAAGGTTTGACCACCAAATGCCAAATCGTCAATAAAGGTCAACTGACAATCCAGCAAACGGTAGACTAAATCGCCTTTATTTTGAAAGTCGATGCCCAAGTAGCTGATCAACATCAAATCGCACTGACCCGATTCCACAGCAACTGCCCATGAAATCATTCCATCCACCAAATACGGAGCATCAAGTGGCACGTCGTACTCTGTGGTCATCATGCACGGCTCATAGACATTTGGCGTTGCCTCTAATGCCGTCACTCGCGACACCAGCAGGTAGTCTTCCATTGGCAAACGCACTCGACGACTGTAGGTGTCGATAATGGCAAAGTCTGGACCAAAGACATTGGCAATATCGCCTTCTGCAAATTCCAACAGGTCTTTTTCATCCCAGATGGTTTCGCCACTTTGGTGGTAATCCAACGCCAGCGGCAACGGCTCAAGCACCGACCCAGCCTGGATTTGTGAATGAGACGAGACCGACCCTGTTATCAACTGATCCAATGACACGTACTCACCAAGTGCAGCCTGTTGCATCCCACCGTTTTGATTCGACGTTTCCTTCATTGGAAGTCCTCTTGATAAATTACTTTGTTTTAATTCTGCGAACTGCGCCACGGAATCGGCGTTATAAATCTTATCTTGAATGGCCTCATCACCCAGCCACACTTGCCGAATCAACTGACGTTTTGGGGCTTCTCTAGGCGTACTGATAATGGGGCCTTTTCGGCTCAGAATCAAATGCACTGAACGACCGTCACTGCCAATGCTGTTAATCGCAGCGCGCTGACCGTCAGGCCACACACTATTCGAGCTATGACTCATGCCTGCACTATTGGTCACCGACGCGTTCACAGGCAATCTTCCTGCATTCATGCACAGCAATACTTTGATAATACTGGCCATGCCCGACGCAGAGAAACAATGACCAAACGCCTTTTTCACGCTACCACGATAATTCACATTGGGGTATACCGCATCTAATACGCCCGCTTCCGCCGCATCAAACTCCGCTATGCCCGATGCATTAGTTTCAACAAACTCAACGTCTTCTGGCGAACAATTCGACTGGGTTAACGCTTCATGAATTGCTTGCTTAAGCGCTTGCTCAGGGTCACCTGTTACCAAACTGAACGCATCAATCGTTGCAATGACGTGATCATTTCCTTTGGTTTTATCGGACGATTTCACCACAAACGCACCCGCCCCTTCACCGACAAACCACCCTGGCATCGAATGCGGGTCTTCACTCACTGGGTTGATTTGATTGCGCAGCATGACGTGTTCCGCACTGCCTGCTAAATCAACCGCTGCAATGACGACCGCTTCAACGTCACTGGTGTTCATTAAGTTTTCAGCAATATCCAAGCACTGGTACACCGAGTTTTCTTCCGCAGACACCGTAAACGAGGGCCCTGAAAAATCCCACAATGCGGACACACGAGAAGCCATGATGTTACCAATAAAACTGGTGTACTGGTTGATCGAGACTTCGTCATGCATGGCCTGCTTACACAAATCAATTAACTGATCTTTCTCATCAGACGTTAACTCAATGCCCTGTGCCTGCAATGCCGATGTGATTTGCATATCCAAACCAACACGACCACGATAACGATGCATCTCCAATTCGACACCCATGGATACGAGCACTGCCACATTAGATCCTGGCGTCAATTGCGCTTGATGCACCGCTTCATCGGCTACTTTTAACATCAGCATTTGTTGCGCAATCAGCGCGTCGGTTTTTCTCGGTGGGATTTTAAAATACATAAAATCCACATCGAACGAATCAATGTAAGCACCTTTGGGCGCTTTACCACGACTCAAACCATAGTCTGTTAACAGCTTGGATTCACGGTCAATGCCTCGCCAGCGATGTGGCGGCAGCTCATCAAATACCGTTTCTCCTTTCAGGATCACATCTTGCATGGCGAACACATTGTCACACGAACCAAAATGTCCGCTGACCGAAACGATTGCCAACGGTGTTCGCTGAGTTGCCAAGGGTTCAAGTTCGTCAATGGGCGCACCGGCTTCTTGAAACACAAGATGCGCATTACTGCCTCCAAACCCAAACGTACTCACACCGGCTCGCTTCACGTCATGATCATGAGGCCAATCAATGGTCTCTGATGGAATTTGTTCTTGACCAAAGTATTTGTCTTTTGCCTGAACGGCTTCGGTGACATTGATGGTGGCTGGAATGACGCCGTTCTTCATCGACATCATGACTTTCATCATGCTGGGCATGCCTGCTGCGGTGAGCAAATGCGATAAATTCGATTTAACTGAACCAATGATGGGCTTGCCATTGTATTGTGAAAAATACGTACCCATCGAGGCCAACTCCACTTTGTCGCCTTTCGGTGTGCCCGTTGCGTGGCATTCCACCATATCAATGGAGGCGGGATCAACACCCGCATCGTCATACGCCCGCTTATATGCCAACACCTGACCTTTAGAGTTTGGGCTCAGCACAAATTCACCTTTGCCGTCATTCGACAAAC
>JBCDEX010000048.1:0-10027 GCA_039178995.1 Pseudomonadota bacterium
ACTTTAGACATTAACCATAAGATGTAATACGTGAGGTCGATTTGCCACCATCGAAACCCCTGTCGCACAGAACCTTGGTAGAAATGGTGATTGTTGTGCCATCCTTCACCGAGTGTGAGTATGGCCAAAATAAGGTTGTTTCGACTGGTGTCAGGTGTATTGTACGTGCGTGATCCCAGTACATGGGCAACCGAATTGACGCACAAAGTGATGTGCGTAAGAGCTATGGTGGAAATCAAAAAACCCCACACAAATAATTGCGCTGCGGTGATGCCTAGGTCTGGGTGTGTGGCTTGCAGATAAGCGCCTGTTGCTATGAGGGCAACCGCGAGCGAAACCGGTGCGACCAAATGGTATTTGTCGAGCCATTTGAGTTCTGGGAATCGGCTCCAATCTTTGATCAATTCGTGTTTTACCTCAACGTGCTCGTGCGTTAAAAACCATCCCATATGGCTGTACCAAAATCCTTTCTTTGGTGTATGAGGGTCTTGGTCGGTGTCGGTATGCCGATGATGGTGACGGTGGTTTGATGCCCACCATAACGGTCCTTTCTGAGTTGCCATGGCGCCAATGTAGGCGAATAAAAACTGCACCACGCGATTGGCTTGAAAGGTTTTGTGTGCAAAGTAACGATGGTAGAAGCCGGTGATGGCAAACATTCTCAGTACGTACAATCCGATAGCGACTGCGATTGCTGTTGGCGAAACACCGACCCAAAAAACCGTCAATGAGGCAATGTGCAGAGCAAAGAAAGGCGTGAGTTAGCGCCAACGTATGTTCTTGAATGCATGGGTTTTGATCGTGTCGGTGTGTTGCTGTTTGAACATCATTGATTCCTAAATTTACGCGCAATTGCATTGTTTTGGAGTGAGTTTAACGAAGGATATGTGAAATCAAGGTGAAAAAAATGCCAAAAAAAGCCGGAAGTTGGCAATCTTATTAGGTTTTGGATCCGTCTGTTGGCTCGATCTAAGTCGATGCGGATGCATTGAGCACCAACATAAAGGGTGAACGGGTTGCGTTTCTCGATGCGAAAAAAAAGGCTGCTATCGGCAACCTTTTTAGAATATGGCTCCGCCTGCTGGGCTCGAACCAGCGACCCATTGATTAACAGTCAATTGCTCTACCAACTGAGCTAAGGCGGAATAGGTGCGTATAATATTGAGAGACACAGTTACGGTCAAGCATTTTTTATTGTTTTTAGTTTGAATCAAATCAAGGCATAATATCGTATTATCCAGACGAGCTCTTTGACGAATTTATGCCCAAGCACTCACATTACCAAAAAAAGCCATTTGAGGTGGTTTCTGCCTTTGAGCCGGCTGGAGACCAGCCAACTGCGATTGCAGAATTGGTGGATGGATTGAAGCAGGGACTGCATGCGCAAACCTTACTGGGGGTTACGGGCTCGGGTAAAACGTTCTCGATTGCGCACGTGATCAAAGAAATCCAGCGACCCACGATCATTCTAGCGCCGAATAAAACACTAGCAGCCCAGCTGTATGGGGAATTTAAGACCTTTTTCCCCAATAATGCGGTTGAGTACTTCGTATCGTATTACGACTATTATCAGCCTGAAGCGTATGTGGCGGCTTCAGACACTTTCATCGAGAAGGATTCGTCGGTCAATCAACACATTGAGCGCATGCGTCTGTCAGCGACCAAAGCCTTGCTTGAGCGCGAAGACTGCATCGTGATTGCCACAGTGTCGGCGATTTACGGTTTGGGCGATCCCAATTCGTACTTGAGTATGATGCTGCATTTGAGTCGCGGTGAGCAAATCGATCAGCGTGAAGTGTTGCGTAAATTGGCTGAATTGCAGTATCAGCGCAATGACGTGGCGTTTGAGCGTGGGACGTTTCGTGTGCGTGGAGAAATTATTGATATTTACCCTGCGGATTCAGATGAGCAGGCGTTGCGAGTTGAGTTGTTTGATGATGAGGTTGAGAATCTAAGCTTGTTTGACCCGCTGACGGGTGAAATTCTGAGTAAAACACCACGATTTACGATATTTCCTAAAACGCATTACGCCACACCTCGATCCGTATTGCTGAAAGCCATCGATGGCATTGAAGAGGAGTTGGTCGAACGATTGGCGTTTTTGAGAGATGAGAACCAATTGGTTGAGGCGCAACGATTGGAGCAACGAACGCGCTATGACTTAGAAATGCTGCGTGAATTGGGGTATTGTAACGGAGTCGAGAATTATTCACGCTACTTGTCTGGACGCGAGGCGGGCGATCCACCTCCGACCTTGTTTGAGTACATACCGGAGAATGCGCTGGTGGTGGTTGACGAATCGCATGTGACCATTCCACAGTTGGGCGCAATGTACAAAGGCGATCGATCGCGTAAAGAAACCTTGGTGCAGTACGGCTTTCGTTTGCCATCGGCACTGGACAATCGCCCCATGCGGTTTGAAGAGTGGGAACGCATTGCACCGCAAATTATTTTTGTCTCTGCAACGCCGAGTGATTATGAACTTGAGCAATCGGGGCAAGTGGTTCGACAAGTGGTCCGACCGACGGGCTTATTAGATCCGTTGATCGAAGTGCGGCCGGCAAATACACAGGTAGATGATGTGTTGTCGGAAATCCAGAATCGAGTGTTGAAAGGCGAACGTGTGTTGGTGACCACACTGACCAAACGGATGTCCGAAGATTTGACCGATTACATGACGGAAAATGGTGTTAAAGTACGTTACTTGCATTCTGATATTGATACCGTAGAGCGTGTTGAGATTATTCGAGACTTACGATTAGGTGTCTTTGATGTGTTGATTGGCATTAACTTACTTCGGGAAGGTTTGGACATCCCCGAGGTGTCGTTGGTGGCGATTTTGGATGCGGATCGAGAAGGTTTTTTACGTTCGGAGCGATCGTTGATTCAGACGATTGGTCGCGCAGCAAGGAACTTAGAAGGCAAGGCCATTTTGTATGCCGATAAGATTACGCGGTCTATGAAAAAGGCGATTGATGAAACACAGAGTCGTCGCGCCATACAAGATGAATTTAATAAAGAGCATGGCATCGACCCACAGAGTATCATCAAAATAATTGACGATGTGATGGAAGGTGCGCACGGCGCAACGGATGCGACGCCAAAAGGTGGCGAGCATCACAAAGTGGCTGAGAGAAAAGCGCAGTACATTAATGAGATAATGCGCGGTTCGATTGAAGACATTCAAAAAGAGATTGCTGTACTGCAGAAAAAAATGCATCAACATGCTGAGAACTTAGAATTTGAAGAGGCAGGGCGGGTTAGGGATTTGATTTCTCAATTAAGAGATTCATTAATATTCGAAAAATAATAACTACATGGAGTGTATGTAATTGAAGTCAGACGAATGGTTTTTTGTAGTCAATCCTGAAGCGGCCGGTGGGCGATGCGGTAAGAAATGGCCCGAGTTAAGGCAAGTATTGGAAAAGACAGAGCTTGTGTTCTCGTGTGCCATTACAGAGCATGCATGGCAGGTGTATGCCGTGGTGGATAATGCAGTCAAAACGGGCTATCGGAAATTTACTGTGGTGGGTGGAGACGGTTCCTTGAATGAGGCAGTGAATGCTTTTATGCGTCAAGAGCACTGCGACCCAAGTGAGTTGATTTTAAATATTGTGCCTTGGGGAACCGGTAATGATTGGGCGCATTATCATGGCATTAAAGCAGACATTGCGTCGTGCGTGGATACGTTTAATAATTACTCATTAGTTGAGCAAGACCTTGGGCGTGTGACGTATTTTCGAGATGGCGTAGAACGAACGCATTGGTTTCTTAACTTTGTGGGTACGGGTATTGCCAGTCACATCGCACTGAAGATCTCTGAGGGACGAGGGTCTCGCTTGAGTTATTATTTGGCGACATTTAAATCGATCTTTAGTTATCGATCGCCCATATTTCACTTGTTTGCAGGGGATCAAAACATTGCATCTCAGTGCATGATGTTAATGGCGTGCAATGGTAAATATGCGGGTGCGGGTATGTTGCTTGCACCGGATGCAAAAACCGATGATGGTTTGTTGAACGTGTTGCTTGTTGAGGAGATACCATTGATCAAACGCATTCCGCGGTTTATTGCGCTGCTCATGGGCAAAGTCAATGAACAAGGAAATGTGACCACTGTGGAGACGGAGTCACTGTCAATCAATGCGAACATGCCGATTGCATTTCAATGCGACGGTGAGCTCATCGGGAGTTTGCCGATCAATGTGCGCTGTGAATACAAACGAATCACAGTGGCCATGGGTGTCTGATGTAGCTCGGTGCGAGGTCAGGGTGTTTAGGTGGCTTGATTCATTGGATGACTCTTTGATGAATGAGTTACGGCTTATCGTATGCCGTATTATTAACGTTTTTGGAGGACGATGACATGGGTTTACACATTCCTTTTTTTGGCATGATGTGTCTGACCTTTGTGGTGTGGTCGGTGCTGTACATTAATCGTTTGTATTGCATGTTGGTGCTCAAGCGTAACTTGTTTCAAAGCAGTACGCCGGAGTTGATGAAAGAGCATGTGCCCAGCCATCTGCATACCCCGACCTATAATTTGCATAACCTGTTTGAATTGCCGGTTTTGTTTTATGCCATTTGTTTGTACTTGATGTATGTGGATCAGGTGGACTCTCTTTACGTGATGTCAGCGTATGTGTTTTTTGTATTTAGGGTGATTCACAGTCTCATACATTGCACGATCAATCAGGTGTTCCTGCGATTGACCAGTTACCTGATTGCGTCGTTTGCGTTGTGGTTTATGTTGGTTCGCATCTTGCTGTCGTTGATTGAGTTTGCTTAATGCGCTCCAGTCTAGTAATAATAAGCCCTGAGAGGGTTTGTTAAACCTCGTTAAAAATAAGTGACAGAGGTGATCAGAGCTTGATAAACTAAGCTCAGTTTTGTAACGGCTCATGACGCACGATGTGTGTTGCCATGGCGAATGTAAAGGTCTTGATGGGTTGTCGACAGTCATTCTAATGCCGATGGGTTATGAGTTCAGGCTCTAGAATATAATAAAATGAGGTTTTCACATGATTGATTACGCTGTAATAGAAGCAGAGACAATTCCAGAACGCTATGCCCGTGGTTGGCATTGCTTAGGACTACAGGTCGACTTTACGGAAGCGCCACGTAAGATTGAAGCATTTGGCACAGAGTTGGTTGCGTACCGAGGTGAATCTGGCGCATTGCGCGTGTCGAGCGCATTTTGTCCTCATATGGGCGGTAACTTGTGTGACGGCTGGGTTGAAGGTGAGTCCATTCGTTGTGCATTCCACAGCTGGCGCTGGGGTGCGGACGGTGTGTGTGATCACATTCCATACGCAAAAAAGATTCCAGAAAAAGCCCGCATCCGTTCATACGAAGTCTTGGAAGAGAACCAATTTGTATTCATCTGGCATGACCCAGAGGGTAGCCCACCGATTCCAGAGCAACGCCCACCGCACATGAGTGAGTGTGATTCGGATGAATGGACGGATTGGGTCATTGAAACGAAACGCATTGAAACAAACTGTCGCGAACTTGTTGACAATATGTCCGACAAAGCACATTTTGCGCCGGTTCACGGAGCCGGTGCGCGTGTGTTTAAAAACACATTCCATAAGCACACATGTGTTCAGTTCATGCAAGGCGAAAGCGCGCGTTTGTCAGAAGACGACGTGTTGACGACGGAAGCAACGTATTATGGTCCTGCTTACATGATCACGGTCATGCAAGGGCAAATGGAAGGCATGCCAGTGGATACGCGTTTGTTAGTGGCTCACGTGCCAGTAACCACTGAAAGCTTTGACTTGCACTTTGGTGTGATGATGAAAAAAACACCGGGTTTGGACGACGCAACCAATGCAGCGATTATCGACGAGTACATTAAGTTGTCTCAAGAATCGTTCGCAGAAGACGTTGTGATTTGGCAAAACAAGGTGCGCGTTGATAACCCAATCTTATGCGATGGCGATGGACCGATTAATCGCTTGCGTAAGTGGTACGATCAATTCTACGTCGATATTGCAGACGTTCCAACAACTTGGAACAACGCAAAAGAATACACAGTAGACGCCTACAATCCAATTCCCACTCAGCGTTTGGAAGAAACGTCTAAGTAAATTAGGGTCATCGCGCTCACGCGCATTGTCAAAAAAGAGAGTTTAGCATTGTTTAACGTTTGTTAAACAATGCTAAACTCTCTTTTTTATGTCATTGAATCCATCAGATGCATGTCATGCGCTAAGCTGAGCACGTTCAGCGTCCCCTCATTATGCTAACGAGAGACCCCCTTCATGAGTGAACTATTTTTAACGTCACGGCTTCGCAGTGCGGTATTTGATGTGCTGACCTTATATTGCCAAGGTGAATTATCGCTGGATAAAGCGTATTCAAATGCGTTTTTTAACAAGCCGTATTCGAGCACCGACCATGCACGAATAACACAGATCGTAGGTGACATCGTACGGCGGTTGAATGCGTATGCGTTTGTCTTGGAGTGCGCTGAATTTGACATCGTAGAGACGGAGGACCGACTCGATCAACTGCTGTTTGTGTGGTGTGTGTTGAATAAACAAAAACGGCCGGCTTTTATTGAACCGTCTGGAGAAGTAGGCGAGCAACTGGTGTCCCGTATTCAAACACTGACGGATCAGCCGGTGTTGTTAGACGGCTGTCCTGACTGGCTTGATCAGTTAGGCGGAGAACAACTCGGTGAGCGATGGGTAACAGAGCGAGCGACGATGGCGCTGGCGCCAACACGCTTCATTCGAGCGAACACTCTGAAAACGTCACGAGATGAACTGCGTGAGGCGTTGCAGCAAGAGTCGATTGAGACAGAGAATGTGAACGATGTGCCGAGTGCACTGAAGGTGGTTTCAGACAGTGCGTTGTTTAAAAGCGATGCATTTCAAGCGGGACGCTTTGAACAGCAAGACGCAGGCTCTCAGTTGGTGGCGCATGCGTTGGATGTGCAACCGAAGATGCGTGTTGTTGATGCCTGTGCGGGCGCTGGAGGCAAAACTTTGGCCTTGGCGGCATTGATGCAGAGTAAAGGGCGATTATTGGCTCTGGATACAGAAGACTATAAGTTAGACACCCTGAAACAAAGAGCAAAACGTGCTGCAGCGCACAATGTTGAAACGCGAGTGATTACCTCGAGCAAGGTGATCAAACGCTTGAAAGAAAGTGCCGACCGCGTGTTGTTGGATGTTCCGTGTTCTGGATCTGGTGTGTTTCGACGCAACCCCGACGCTAAGTGGCAGAATGATGTGTTGACTCAACTGCCAAAATTAACCGCACTGCAAGGCGATATTTTGATGCGCTACAGTAACATGGTGAAGGACGGCGGGGTGTTGATGTACGCCACATGCTCAATCTTTCCAATCGAAAATGAGCAGCAAGTGAGTGCGTTTTTAGCGACTCGTTCTGATTTTGAATTGCTTGAAGAGGTCAGCATCAGTCCGGCTGAGACGGGGTTTGATGGATTCTATTGGGCGACGATGAAACGTACCTTAACCACGTAATCGACATGTATTAATGGATATTGTTTATGCAGTCTCTGCATCCTAAAAAATTACGTCACAGCAAATGGACCGCGGTGCATCCTGAGCGTAAAGAAAAACACTTTATGATCACCGAGGTGACGTTTGATGACGACGGGAAGGTGATCTCGTGCGTGATGGAAGCGGTGATGACGCGTCGTGAATTTCAGGTCGAATGGCGCGGGCTAAAAGATGAGTCAATGTGGCGCCAGGGCTGGGTTTAGCGGGCACCTTATTGAGATAAGATGCCACTCTTGCGTCATTATTTTAGTTTGGGTCGCGGTGCTGGTTGAAATGCGGCTTTAGACGACAGGAATTTTTCCACCGCATGTTGAATGGCGCTAATTTGCTGTTGCGCAGCACGCTCACCTTCTAAAATGGCGGTGTGTTTCTTGTTGATGTCGAGTGTGCCAAATTGCAATACGCGTGGTTTGATCACGATGTCTGCTTGTGCAAGTTCACTCTTAATGGCCTGCTGGCTCATGATGTTAATGGTTTGATCCAATAAGCCTAACAACCCCAAATCTTCGGACTTAGGTCGTGCTGAAATGTCGATCGCAATGACGATGTCTGCGCCCAAATCACGGGCCACGGAAGCTGGAACTGGGCTCACCAATCCACCGTCGACGTATTTAATGCCGTTGATAACGGCCGGTACAAAAATGTTTGGAATGCTGCATGATGCGCGTACGGCTTGCCCCGTGTTGCCGCGATTAAACACGGCTTTGGCACCCGTGTCTAAGCGAGTGGCCACGGCCGCAAAGCGTTTGGGAAAGCGTTGGATTGGGGTGTTGTTAACCAGTTTGTTGACATACGATTGCAGGGTCTTCCCATCAATAAAGCCTTGTGTGCTCAGTGTCAGGTCACGGATGTCTTTTTCTTGAAAGTTCTCTGCGATCAATTGCATGGCATACGGCGACATCCCACTGGCATACAAGCTGCCGACAAAGCTGCCTGCACTGGTGCCGACGACAATATTAGGTCGTATGTTGTGTGATTCAAGCACTTTAATCGCACCGATGTGCGCAAACCCTTTTGCACCGCCGCCGCCGAGCGCTAAGGCGATCACAGGTTGACGTTGTCCTTGAGTTAGCGTGGCGGGCTTACTCGGTGGTGTGCCCTCGGTCGGCAGATTGATGATGTTGGGCGTTTTAGGCGTTGAACTGCATGCGGTGATGAATAATAGGGTGATGAATGTCAATGTGCGGCGCATGAAGAGTGTCCTTAATTAAGTCGGTTGATCGTGTTACTTGGTGTGTCAGACCCGTTATATCGTGAATAATTCCGTTATTTTATCGCAAAAGGCGATGCAGCATGAGGGTTAATTTAACGGCCGAATGTGTGGTATGAGCGTATGATATTAACGGTGTGATGGTATCAAGACCTGCTAAAACGCGATATACTCATGTGCTTTAATTCATCGGTTGGCACAGCGCATCATGACAGACGTTTCAACTTCTTCAGCAGACTCGAACGAGGCCGTAGACGCAGAGTCTCAGCCGGCGTTAGTGCATGGCGAAGTCTATACTAGCATTCCAGATGATTTGTACATTCCACCCGAAGCATTGCGGATTTTCTTAGAAGCGTTCGAAGGGCCTCTGGACCTGTTACTGTATTTGATTAAACGTCAAAATTTGGACATTTTGGATATCAATGTGGCTCAAATCACGGTTCAATATGTTGAATACGTTGAGCTTATGGAGTCCATTCACTTTGAGTTGGCGGCTGAATACTTGGTGATGGCTGCGATGCTCGCTGAAATTAAATCGCGCATGTTGCTGCCTCGTTCTGATGAAATGAACGACGACGAAGGGGAAGATCCTCGCAATGAATTGATTCGCCGCTTGCAAGAATACGAGCGTTTTAAAAAAGCCGCGGAAGACCTGGATGAGTTGCCACGCCTTGAGCGCGACATTCATGTGGTGAACACGGTTCAGCCACCTGAAATGACGCGTACGACTCCGTTGCCCGAGGTGACCATGAAAGAGTTAATGGCGTCGTTAGGCGATGTCTTAAGGCGCGCTCAAATGTTTGAAAGTCATCAGGTGGAGCGCGAAATTTTGTCGACACGTGAGCGCATGTCAAATGTGCTCGAACGATTACGTGAAGGTGGGTTTGTTCTATTTGTGTCGTTGTTTACTGAAGAGGAAGGTCGCTTAGGTGTGGTGGTGACGTTTTTAGCGATTATGGAATTAACCAAAGAGTCGTTAGTGGAAATCGTTCAAGCCGAAGCGTTTGCCCCCATTCACGTAAAAGCACGTGGCTAGTACAGTTTTTAATGGTTAACAATGTGAACATGAACATGAGTAAGTCAATCGAACAAATCGCCTTAATTCTTGAAGCCGCTTTATTGGTGTCTGACGTGCCGCTCAGTGAGAAAGACTTTAAAAAACTGTTTCCAGAAGACGAAGCTTTAGACAAAGAAACCCTGCACGCTGCGCTGCAAACCATTGAAGCAGATTGCGCGACGCGGTCTTATCAATTGAAGGAAGTTGCCAGTGGTTGGCGTTTCC
>JBCDEX010000049.1:0-9966 GCA_039178995.1 Pseudomonadota bacterium
ATGTCGGCCAAGCCCATCAAATCCACATCACGCAATACAGGCACAACCAGACCTCGATCCGAAGACACCGCAATGCCCACGTCTTGATAGCTGTGATACACCACATCATTTCCGTCAATGGATGCGTTCACAGCAGGAAAACGTTTCAACGCCTCAACTGCTGCTCGAACAAAGAACGACATAAATCCGAGCCGTGTTCCGTCGTGCGCTTTCTCAAACTCAGCTTTGTATTTATTACGTAAATCCATTACCGGCGCCATGTTGACTTCATTAAATGTGGTCAACATCGCCGTCTCTTGTGTCACCGACAACAAGCGCTCTGCAATTTTTGCACGCAAACGTGTCATCGGAACGCGTTTTTCTACACGATGACCGTCAAGGTCAACCCCGAGTGCTGCATCAGTCGATCCCGAAGCGGCAACTGGTGCCACTGGTGCACGTAACACATCACCTTTCGTCACTCGGCCATCTTTACCACTACCTTGAATCGATGACAAATCAACGCCTTTTTCTTCCGAAATTTTCTTTGCCGCAGGATTCACTTTGGCATCATTACTAACGGTTTCAACCGTCACACTCACATCGGCACTCGATGCTTCTTCAGCTGGCGCAGCGCTCACTTGAGCACCTTCTTTAAAGGTAGCCACCACCTCTTCACTCAAGACGGTATCACCCTCTTGCTTGATGATGTTGTCCAAGGTGCCGTCCGCAGGCGCCACTACTTCAATCACCACTTTATCGGTTTCAATGTCAACCAGGGTTTCATCACGTTCAACCGCTTCACCGGGCTGCTTATACCACGTCAATATGGCGCCATCAGCAATGGACTCAGGAAACGTAGGTGCTTTAATCTCTTTACTCATGAGTATTCCTCACATTCAGTTATAGCTGAAATGCATCTTTTATTAATTGTTCTTGTTGTTTCACGTGCAATGCAGCATAGCCTGCTGCTGGTGAAGCCGACGCTTCTCGCCCTGCATAACGCAACTCCAAGGCGGGATTTAGTCGATCAATCACACCTCGGAAATTATGTAAGCTGCTGTACCAACACCCTTGATTTTGAGGCTCTTCTTGACACCATACCACGTCTTTCAATTGAGCATAGACCTTAAGTGACTCAAGTAAATCGCTATCAGGGAATGGGTACAATTGTTCAATTCGAACAATGGCCGTATCAAACAGTTCTTCTGTTTCACGTCGATCCAACAACTCATAATACACTTTGCCTGAACACAGAATCATACGTGACGTTTGCTCAGGAGTGACTCGTGCATCGTGCTCCGAAATAACTGTTTGGAAGTACCCATGTGCTAGATCTTCTAATGTGGAGACAGCCGCTTTGTGTCGCAACAAACTTTTCGGTGTCATAACCACAAGCGGCTTACGCATTGGACGAATAGCTTGTCGGCGCAGCATGTGGAACGTTTGTGCAGGCGTTGTCGGCACACACACTTGAATATTTTGTTCTGCACACAACTGCATGAAACGCTCTAAGCGTGCCGAGGAATGCTCTGGCCCTTGACCTTCATAACCATGCGGCAACAACATTGTTAAACCACACAGACGAGACCATTTCAATTCACCGCTGGTAATGAATTGATCAATCACCACTTGCGCACCATTTGCAAAGTCACCAAATTGCGCTTCCCAAATCACCAATGCATTTGGCTCCGTCGTCGCATAACCGTATTCAAATGCCAACACCGCTTCTTCTGACAAGAACGAATCGTACAAATCCATCAACTGATTTTCTTTTGCGATCTCAGACAATGGCATGTATGCCGTGCCGTCGTTTTGACTGTGAACAATGGCGTGCCGATGAGAGAACGTACCGCGCCCACTGTCTTGTCCTGTGATGCGAACACCATAGCCTTGCTCAAGCAAGCTGCCATACGCTAATAGCTCTGCAAACCCCCAATTAATAGGCATTGCACCAGCTGCCATACGCTTACGATCTTCGTAAATTTTATTCGTTTGGCGTTGCAACAAAAACCCTTCTGGGATTTCATTCAAACGCGCACCGACTTTCTTCAAGTCAACCAATGGATAGGATGTGTCACCCTCTATGGTCCATTCATGACCAATGTACGGAGACCAATCAACCCACTTATTGTCGTTCGGCTTGGCCAAAATACTTTCAGCAACAAGATCGCCTCGATCCATCGCGTCGCGGTATTCATTTGCCCACGCTTTGTAATCCGCTGAATTAATGACGCCTGCTTGCTCTAATTGTGTCGCGTATTTTTCACACGTCGTTTTCATTTTACGGATGGTGTTATACATCATTGGCTGTGTGCCTGATGGTTCATCCGCTTCGTTATTCCCATGACGTCGATAACACACTAAATCAATCACCACATCTCGGTTAAATTCCATTCGAAAATCAGCCGCTAGCTGGGCAACATACAAACACGCTTCTGGGTCATCGCCATTCACATGGAAGATAGGCGCTTGGACCATTTTTGCAATTTCAGTGCAGTATTCAGTTGAGCGCACATCTTCTCGCTTATTGGTGGTAAAACCCACTTGGTTATTGATCACCACGTGAATGCTGCCCCCGGTTCCATACGCACGTGTTTGCGACATTTGAAACGTTTCCATCACCACGCCTTGACCCGCAAATGCAGAGTCTCCGTGCATGATAATTGGCACAACTTGATTGCCGCGCATGTCTTGTCGTCGATCTTGACGAGCTCGTACAGAGCCTTCAATCACTGGTGCAACAATTTCTAAATGCGATGGGTTAAACGCCAATGCCAGATGCACTTCCGATCCCGATCGGGTCGTTACATTGGATGAAAAACCTTGATGATATTTAACGTCTGATGAGCCTTCATATTTTGCGCGACCTTCAAACTCATCGAACAATTCTGATGGGTTTTTACCCAACAAGTTAATCAACACATTCAAGCGACCACGATGCGCCATACCAAACACAATTTCTTTTACCTTTTTCTCACCACACACCTGGATCATTTCCGACAAGATCGGCACGAGGCTTTCACCGCCTTCCAGTCCGAAACGTTTCGTCCCTGGGTATTTAGACGCTAAATATTTTTCCAACCCTTCGGCCGCAATGAGCTTACGCAGTAGGATCTTCTTGCGCTCTCCTGTGAATCTAGGACTTGAGCCAGAACGTTCCAAACGATGTTGAATCCATTTTCGTTGGCGTGTATTGGTAATATGAGCCGCTTCAACACCAATACTCGAGCAATAGATACTTTCTAACGCACTGACGATCTCTTTAAGTGTGGCACGATTGGTGCCGATATTTAAATCGCCCACATCAAATTCGGTGTCTTCATCCGCAGCAGACAGCTGCTGGAAGCCCAACTCTAAATCCTCAACGGTATCACGCTCCCAAATACCAAGCGGATCCAGCTGGGCTTTTTTATGACCACGTTGTCGATATGCCGTAATCAACTTCGCAACGCCTAATTGCTTACGCTCGGGCCCAGCTTGCAAACCCACTTGAGGGGTCACACCCGCTACCGCCGTACTGCGAACCTTAGCGTTCTGTCTAAAATGGTTTTTAACAACCGAGTGAGGAAGATCTGCCTGAGATTGAAACTTTGGCAATTGATCAAAATAACGACGCCACTGTTCATGAATGCTGTTTGGGTCTTCTAAATATTGTTCATACAGCGCTTCCAGATACACACTATTACCACCTGCAATGTGCGACGAATCCCACAGCTGATGCATATGGGATCCGATTTTGTTCTCGTCACTGCTCATAACTTTTCCAAAAAAGTCAGATGATTAAACTGTTGCTCAATGCACATTACATTGTGCTCTCTATTATATTGACGATACTAATACTTAGTATACAAATTGCAACGTTTATTCAGGTTATTTAACAAAAAATAACGTAACTAACTCAGCGAGCGACGAGCATGTGTTTAATATGACCAATGGCCTTAGTTGGATTCAATCCTTTCGGACACACCGCCACACAGTTTTGAATTGTCTGACAGCGAAACACGCTGAACGGGTCAGATAAACCATCTAAACGCTCATCTTGTGCATTATCACGCGAATCAATGATAAAGCGGTACGCTTGCAATAAACCCGACGGCCCAACAAACTTATCTGGATTCCACCAGTACGACGGACACGCCGTTGAACAACACGCACACAGGATGCACTCATACAAACCATCCAACTTTGCACGATCTTCTGGTGACTGTAGGCGCTCAATGCGAGACTCAGGAACATTATCATTCACCAAATACGGCTTAATTTCTTCGTATTGCGAATAAAACAAACTCATATCGATCACAAGATCGCGAATCACTGGCAAACCAGGCAATGGACGCAGTACCAGTTTTTTCTTCTTAAGCAAGTTTGAATTGCCAAATGCCTGAGACAATGGCGTGATACAAGCCAAGCCATTTTTACCGTTAATGTTCATACCATCCGAACCACAGACACCTTCACGGCATGAGCGACGATACGACAAACTGTTCTCTTGTGCTTTGATTTTCTCCAGCACGTCCAACACCATAATGTCTTTACCTTGGGTATCCACTTCAAAGTCTTGCATATATGGTTTATCGTCTGTTTCAGGATTGTAACGATAAATACTAACAGTCAACATACTCATAATTTCACTTCCTCTTAGTAAACACGTTTTTTAGGTTCAAACGTATCCACTGTCTTCGGTGTCGTATTCACGGCACGCTTAGATACTGATTTATTGGTTGGGTGATAAATTGAGTGACACAACCAATTCTCATCGTCACGTTCTTCAAAGTCATCTCGCGCATGTGCACCGCGACTTTCGTTACGCGCTTCTGCAGGGACGGCTGTTGCCATAGCCACTTCAAACAAGTTTTGTAACTCTAAGGCTTCGATACGTGCTGTATTAAAGGCCTGGCTCTTATCGGTAATCGTCACGTTCTCAATGCGCTTACCTAAGTCTTCCAGCATTTTAATGCCTTCTTGCATTCTGTCGCCTCGACGGAACACCCCGAAATGCAACTGCATGATGTTCTGCAATTCCGCTTTCAATTCCGCAGTACTTTGACCGCCTGTGTTCGTATTGACCTTATTCAAACGCGCCATCGCTCGTTCAATGTCTGCATCGGTGACCTCTTTCATGGTCACACCGTCTTTCAACGACTTCTCAATGTGCATTCCAGCCGCTCGACCAAACACAACTAAGTCTAATAATGAGTTACCGCCTAGACGGTTCGCACCGTGAACCGACACACACGCTGCTTCACCACAGGCAAACAACCCTTCGATTGGCACGTCTTTCCCATCAACCACATTCAACGCCTGGCCATTCACATTGGTTGGAATACCACCCATCATGTAATGACACGTTGGAACAACTGGGATTGGGTCGGTTACCGGATCCGCTTGCGCAAAGGTAATCGACAATTCACAAATGCCTGGCAACTTACTGTGTAATTCTTTTTGACCCAAGTGATCAAGCTTCAAATACACATGATCGCCGTCTGGACCACAACCACGCCCTTCTAAAATTTCCAGCGTCATAGCACGTGCCACAACATCACGGCTGGCCAAATCTTTTACGTTCGGCGCATAACGCTCCATAAAACGTTCGCCGTCTTTATTCACCAAAAATCCACCTTCGCCACGACAGCCTTCAGTCACCAAGGTCCCTGCACCGTAAATGCCAGTTGGATGGAACCGCCACATTTCCATGTCTTGCACTGGGAAACCTGCACGCAATGCCATGCCGATGCCGTCGCCCGTGTTGATGTGTGCATTGGTCGTCGATGCGTAAATCCGACCTGCACCGCCCGTTGCAAATACGGTTGCTTTGGCTTTTGCAAATACTGTTTCACCTGTTTCCATACAAATGGCAATCACACCGCAAACAACGTCGTCGCTGTTCTTAACAATATCCACTGCATACCATTCGTTCAAAAACACGGTGTTGTTTTTCATATTACCTTGATACAAGGTATGCAACAACGCATGACCGGTTCTATCTGCGGCTGCGCACGTTCGCGCTGCTTGTTGTTTCACGTCGTATTCACGAGACTGACCACCAAACGGACGCTGATAAATACGTCCTTTCTCAGTACGTGAAAATGGCAACCCCATGTGATCAAGTTCAAATACAGCTTCTGGCCCAACACTGCACATATACTCAATGGCTTCTTGATCTCCAATGTAATCCGACCCTTTTACGGTGTCGTACATATGCCAACGCCAATCGTCTTCAGGATCCGCACTGGCAATCGCACACGTAATGCCACCTTGCGCTGATACCGTATGCGAACGCGTCGGGAACACTTTTGTGATGACTGCGGTCTTGTAACCAGACTGCGCTAATTGGAGCGATGCACGCATACCCGAGCCACCGCCGCCAACAATAATGGCATCAAATTCCATAGTACGAAGATTATTCATGTTTTAGATGCTCCTGAGCATAGGTAGAACATTGGGCAAAAAGTGTGTGCGTATATCATTACAGAACCAAGATAGATATAACGACTCAAACGAGTGAAACTCTCATGCGACTGCATTGCCTCTGCATGCAACAAACAACACACAGCCCGTGATACACACGTATAAATACGGATGCAAATTATAGGCGCATCACTCAACAAATACAATGATCCACTGCGCATAAGTCACCATCTTAGTGGGGTTTTCTTGTTTTTTAATCAAAGCATGCGCAGCGATTCCTAGGACGAGAACCTTTCGCCCATCGATCCTCCGTTTAACCGATGCATGCCATATAAATGAGTCAGCAACGTGTTTTTTTGTTATCATAGCCAATTCACAAGATGCTGCATTAACACGCAGCATAGCAGGACAAACAGCCCCTTGGGTGACAAAGAGGACACATATAATGAACTTACACTACTATATCATTCGCGGTCGCGGTGACAATGGATTAAAATTCCAACTGGCCAAAGTAGAAGACGACCATGGCAATACATTTAAAGGTCTGTACGATATGGGGCACCAATTCAGCTCACTCGATGAAGTGAAAGACCACCTTGCTCCAATTGTTGGCGCAGCCGCTGGCGACATATCCTTAACCGAAATGATCATCTGATTTCTATTACAGTAACTCACACATAGGCACCGGATACACTGCCGATCCACCCCACTGAAACACACCCAAACCATAAAAAAAGGAGCGCCATGCTCCTTTTTTATCCGTGTCTGTCAGTAGTATCATCCATCACATCGCCTAAAAGATTAATTTAAGCCCGTACAGCGCATAAACAATCGAGACAACCGCCACAATAATCACAAGCGTCTTTTCAGAAACATTGATTTTGCCTGCGTAATCCGCCGCAATTTGCCAACCCGCCAAGACTGAATTTATGCATGCGATGATCAACGCAATCGCAAAAAATAACTTAATCCAAATCGGCGCAAACAAGGCGCGTAATTCATCGTGTGACGTAATTGAGCCGCACCACAACATTGCAACCAGCGCGACGGCCGCAATGATGCACGTTACATTGGCCACACGCTGAAATTTCCACTGAGTGATTCCATTATTAATTAAAGACATATTGCCACTCCTGCTAACACACTTAATAATCCGCCCAATACCAAAGTCGCCCATGAAATCAACTGCCCACCAGCAAAGTCTTCAAAAAAGCCAAAATCTTGGATCACATGCTTTAAAGACGCCACGCTATGGTACGCCACTGCAGTTAAACCTAGCCATAACAAGAGCTTGATCCAACAGCCATCAGACAATGCGGCTTTCACCTCATTAAACTGCTCTGGTGATGACAAGGCACACCCAAGATACATCAAAAACACACCCAAAAACCCCCATGAAGCTACCGCACTGATGCGGTGTAAAATGGACGCAATTGCGGTGATGGGAAACGCCACGGTCGTCAAGTTCAAATTGACTGGTCGATTGTCTTTCATACTATAGCCCTTGTTGTGATGAGCACCAATACACTATGATGGCTCATATAATCTGCGCAAATTATAGAGAGTTACACCGCATATGACTAGCCAAAAAATGCACTTTTACGCCCAAAGTACATTTTCACTTAACCCGTCTCAACATGGCGACCACACAATATAAAACTAATTGGGATCCTAATTTGATGTCAAACACACCCGCTCAATACGATTTTATTTTATTTGGTGCAACCAGCTTTGTGGGTGCCAGTGTCATACGCTATATAACCACTCAGAAGGTCAACGACACTCCATTCACTTGGGCAGTCGCAGCACGCAATCCAGACAAAATGCGCGATGCATTAGCGCATGTACCAGAAGACGTAATGCCCGATCAATTAATCGCTGACGCAACGGATCTCACATCACTCCAAGATTTGTGCGCTCACACCAAAGTCATTATGTCCACGGTTGGTCCTTATGCATTATATGGTGAGACCATATTAGCCGCCTGCGTAGAATCGGGCACAGACTACTGCGACTTAACTGGAGAGACCCATTGGATGATGCAAATGATACGCAAATATCAGCAACAAGCCGTGAACACAGGCGCGCGCATTGTTCATGCAGCTGGCTTTGATTCCATCCCTTCCGACATTGGCATGATGCAACTGCAACACTTATGGACACAACATGAACAAGCACCCTGCCAAGATGTCATCATGGGCGTCAAATCACTCAAAGGCGGCTTATCGGGTGGCACCATTGCATCCATGGTCACAGTAATTGACATCAGTTTAAAAAACGCCAAATTACGCCGTGCATTGAGCGATCCTTATGCCTTATGCAGCGACTCACACCCTCGCACTGATCAACGCACTATACTGTTGCCGCGCTACAGCAAACGACTCAAATCTTGGCTTGCCCCGTTTGTCATGGCGTCCGTGAACGCCGCTGTCATCCATCGCAGCAATCAACTCTCTCACTGCGCCTATGGCCAACACTTGAGTTACACCGAAGCTGTGATGCTCGGCCCTGGCATGAAAGGTTGCATCAAAGCCAGTTTGTATTCGTGCGCACTGGGCGCTTTTTTCATTGGCATTGCCTTCAAACCGACGCGTTGGTTAATGAATCGCTGCGGACTCACACAACCAGGCGACGGGCCCAGCCCTGCGGCTCAAGATAGAGGCTCATTCGAACTTATATTTTCAGGACGCAAGTACTCACAAACCTCTCATGCCTCTAAAAAAATAACATTATCATTAACAGGGCAATCAGACCCAGGGTACGGTTGGACCGCCAAAGCACTCACACAGTCCGCCTTGTGTTTAGCGCAAGATAATCTCACTCAAGCCTCGGGCGGGTTTTGGACGCCAGCATCGCTGTTAGGGTCCGCATTAACAACTCGTCTTTTAATCTACACCAACATGCACTTCAAACACATCAATACATAAACACGCCTCATTCTGTAGCGCAATGTGTGCGCATATAAAAAACCCTGCGTAATGTCGCTACGCAGGGTTTCGTGTTCTATCGGTCAATCTGTCAGCCAGTCAATCTCAGTAAGATTGACTGATCACAAAGAGTCGTCTAGTCTTCCAACCAGAATCGAATTTTGTCTAAAAGGTTGTCGTCGGTCGGGCATAAACCCGACGTACCCTGACCATTCACAGCTTCTAACCCAACGCGAACTATACATTCGTCCTTTGGTCTGGGTCCGGGCCCGGGTGTTCGTATAGGTGTGATTTGAGGCGTGGGTGCGATACCCCCTTGGTTCAATGGAATAGACGTCCGTAAGTCGCCATTAATGGTCCAAGGCTTCGCTGACACTGGATTAAATCCTGTACTGACGTTCATTAGATACAGTCGGTTCGTACCTTGATCATCCAAACATCCGTCATCTGGACTAAGCAGTTGATTACGGCTAGCCGGTTTGAACGTTGCAAACAGCACAGTTCCATTAGCTGTTATGGAGGGATTCAGCACTTTTTCTGCCCGCGATAGCGTAAGAAACCAACCCTTCAAGCGTTTATCATTATTAGGATCAATGACAGACGACGCGGTACTTGTTGACAGATACTCTTGCAACTGATCTGCAGTGAC
>JBCDEX010000050.1:0-9960 GCA_039178995.1 Pseudomonadota bacterium
CCAAGTTCTGGAGGTACTGCTAAATGATTTGGAATGGATATGTTTAGAGATGTTGATCAATTACGTAAAAACCTCGGAGTCTGTCCTCAGTTGAACATCTTGTTCGGCTTTTTTGTAGCTCGTCAAAGTAATCGCCATATATGCGTTTATCAGGCATAATAAGAGCATATATTTTACATTCTTAATAATCGTGCAGGCCTTTTTCAGGCAGACGTTCGCATCGTTATTCAACATCAACGCTTTCCCAGCGTTTTGACAGATAAATAAGGATCACCATGAAATTAATCACAGCCATTATCAAACCGTATAAATTAGACGACATTCGTGACGCATTGGCCAGTATCGGCGTCCAAGGCATTACGGTAACAGAAGTGAAAGGGTTTGGTCGTCAAAAAGGTCACACTGAGTTGTATCGTGGCGCAGAATACGCCGTCGACTTCTTACCCAAGATCAAAGTAGAAATTGCGTGTGCTGACGATCAAGCGGATCGCATCGTTGAGACCGTTGCCAATGCAGCAAACACACAAAAAATTGGTGACGGAAAGATCTTTGTAACCAATTTAGAACAAATCGTACGTATCCGTACTGGTGAAGTCGACAACGACGCGATTTAGTGCAGACCAAATTTACGTTCTGATGCAAAAAAATACGCCAGCCCTGTGCTGGCTTTTTTGTGTCTGCAAATTTGTCAAATTGCATGAAAGCCAGACAACTTCAATCCAGCGTATCGATCAACGCCAATAACTCTGAAAAATCATGCGCCTCATGAGGCACCGTTTGATCCGTACTCGCACGCCCATGCCAATTCATCCAAATCGCGCGTATGCCTAATTTATGAGGCGCAAAAACGTCGCAAACTAAATTATCACCAACATACACCATGCTACTCGGTGTACACTTTAAATAATCGCATGTGGCATGAAACAAGTCAGGCGCGGGTTTGCTGCTGTTGAGGTCTTCTGCATTGATCGAAAAATCAAACAGCCCTTTCAGTTCGGGCACCTCAGACACCTGCGCATTGCCATTGCTAATGCTCGCCAATGCAAAGCGTTGCGTTAATTCGCGCAGACCCTCTAACACACCATCGTACAGCGTTAACTCGTGTCGATGTCGCATGAAAACGTCCATCGCGTTACGCGCAATCGACCACGCCTGCGCGTCATTCAGCCCTGACTGTGTCAGTAAATCGTGCATAAGGTGCAAACGTTTGTTTGAAATGTGATGCTCGAACCGTGCTTCGATTGCGGCTTTATTGGGCGATTGATGCTGACTTAACCCACTCACTGAGATCGCAGGTGCTTTCGCCATTAAGAACGCCCAAGTCTGCTGATTGGCGCGTTCAATCACGCCCTCTAAGGACCACAAGGTCTCATCTAAATCAAAGCCAATAACGCAAATCGACGATGACGAATCCGCACTCATTTGGACTTATCTTTTCGATTCGCTCGAGGATGTGCCTTATCGTACACACTGGATAAGTGCTGAAAATCGAGATGGGTGTAAATTTGCGTCGTCGACAAATCAGAATGCCCTAACAACTCTTGCACCGCACGTAAATCACCGCTGGACTCCAACATGTGACTGGCAAATGAATGACGCAACTTATGTGGATGAACACGTTGACTCATGCTCATACGTTGACTGTGTATCTCTAACCGTTTTTGAACATTGCGTGGACTGATTTGCGTGCCACGCTGACTGATAAACACCGACTGTTCATCGACAATAATTTTTTTGGATTGCGCAAACGGTTGCTCACGCACACTTATCCATTCAGTTAATGCACGCATCGCATATTGACCAACCGGAACCAGCCGAACTTTTTTTCCTTTACCTAATACGCGCACTTGTTGATTGCTCATTTCCAAATCCGAAAACGACAAGTTCACCAACTCCGACAAACGAAGCCCGGATGAATACAGCAATTCTAACATCGCCCGATCGCGCACACTGACCCAGTCGTCACCAGGAATGTCGACGTAGTAACACGCTTGATCGCTGTCCAATACTTGGGGTAATTTGTTATCGCTTTTAGGCACTCGAATGCCGGTCGCAGGATTATTATTCACGTCATGGTGCGACATTAAATAATGAAACAAACTACGAATCGACGACAATCGTCGCTGCAAAGTCTTACTCGAAAGTCCCGAATGGCGCCACTGTTTAATGAGCCATTGGATGTCTTTCGAGGATACACTAGACGCGGAAGTTATGTCTTTGTCTTGCATGTATGAATGCAACAATGTTAAGTCGCGACGATAGTTATTAACGGTGTGCGGAGAATAGGCTCTCACTTCGGACAAGTAGTCCAAAAATTGATGAATGTGCTCGTCAATGCGGTGCGGATTCATCCATTCCTCTCAGTGCATTAATCGCTCGTTTGAAGGCAACGATTTAAATTAATTTCAATGACGCGACTTAAAAAATCAATCAATGTCGAATCACTGCCTGTCATAAAATGATCGCAGTCGGAACTGCCCATCGCAAACACGCCTATGAGTTCGTCCTTATAGCATAACGGGTACACAACCGCAGACACTAAGTCAGGCGTATCTGGAAAGAAACAATCGTACTCATGCGGACGTAATGAACCGCACACCATTTTTTTACTGTTCAGTAAAGTCTGCACGCTGTCATCAAGATCATCAATCGATTGCGACACATTCGCTTGAACAGAATCAAAACGCGCGTCCAACAACATCAAACGACTGCACTGAATGTCAAAGTATTCACTCAAACCACCGTTTAACAATTCCAACATCTGTGGCAATGAATAATTGTCCAATACCTGAAGCACCAAGTCGTGCGTTGTTTTGTACAACGATTCATTTTGTTTGGCGGTGTCGATTAGCGTAATTAATTTATCGTTCAGCAAGGCATTGTCTTTTCGTAACACATCCGCTTGACGCTGCACCAATGACGTAACCCCTTGCTGCTCGTGGCTCGATTCCATCACATCAGACAGCTCCATATCAGGCAATGCATCTGCATGATCGCTAAAAAATGTCGGATTCTGTGACACATAATCCAACACATCTTGCGCCGTTATGTTCACCGCATGGCTCGCCTTAACGGCATCGTTTTCATTACTGTCAGTCATTGTATTAGGTGTCTCTGTGCTCATCAAAATGCCTTCTTCTGTTCATTATTTATTATTGTTTAATCAATGGACACATGCCCATTGTACACATGATCGGTTGGGCCGGTCATGTACAAATCGCTGCCTTCACCTGCATAGGAAATGCATAAGTCACCCCCCAATAGATGCGCCAGCACATCGTCCGATACCAAGCCTTGCTGACGAGCATAGGCCACGGCCGCGCATGTGCCTGTACCGCATGCCTGTGTTTCTCCTGCGCCACGTTCAAACACGCGTAATCGCACCTCATCAGCACGATCAATTTGTAAAAAACCCACGTTCACTTGTTGAGGGAAGCTGGCGTGTTGCTGCAATGCGGTGCCGATGCGCTCAACCTCTGCGGTGTCAATGTTATCCACTAAGACCACCGCATGAGGGTTGCCCACCGACACCACGCCAAATTCGATGCGTTCGCCGTCAATGATAACGTAATGGGGATTCAATTGCGTTTGCTCTGGAATAAACGGCAAGTCCGCCGGGTCAAAACTGGGTACTCCCATATTCACACGCACCATGCCACCGGCTTGCGCTTTAAGTGAAATGATCCCATTTTGAGTTTCAACAACGAGAGGGTTTCGATCACTGAGTTGATGTTGATGCACAAATCGAACAAAGCAGCGCGCACCATTTCCGCAGTGCTCTACTTCACCGCCATCGGCATTAAAAATACGATATCGAAAATCGGCCTGATCCGACTGAGCAGCTTCCACCAACAGCAATTGATCAAACCCAATGCCCGTTCGTCTGTTCGACAAACGTTGAATCTGCTCCACCGACAACGACACCGAATGCTTGATCGCATCAATGACCACAAAATCGTTGCCCAAGCCGTGCATTTTACTGAATGTGAATTCTGCCATTCGAGTTATCCTTTGAGTAGATGCTCGCCTTGCCATAATTGCGCCAGTGTTTCGCGTTCACGAATCACCTGGTGTTGATCGCCATCGACCATGATTTCACACACTTTCGGTCTCGAATTGTAATTCGATGCCATGACAAAGCCATACGCACCCGCACCTTTAACCGCCAGCACATCGCCAGGGGTTAAATTAAGCAACCGATCTTTGCCCAAAAAGTCGCCTGTCTCACACACAGGACCCACCACATCAAATTGCGCTGCGGTGCCGTTCTCATGCGGTGTCACCGCTTGAATGGCCATCCACGCTGAATACAATGACGGGCGAATCAAATCGTTCATTGCGCCATCGACAATTGCAAAGTGCTTATCGCCGTTGCGTTTTAAGTATTCCACACTCGTCAAAAACACCCCTGCGTTCGCTGCAATTGAGCGACCCGGCTCCAACACCACACTTAATTGACGCTCACCCAAACGCGCCAACATCGCGCCAATGTAATCGCTGACGGCGGGCGGTTGTTCGTCGTTATAACACACGCCTAAGCCACCGCCCATATCAATGTGTGACAGTGCAACTCCCGCAGCGCTTAATCGATCGACTAGCGCCAACACCAAATCCATTGCATCCAAAAACGGCTGAGTTTCGGTTAACTGAGAGCCAATGTGACAATCCACACCTTTCCACCGCAATGCATCGGTTTGCATGTTCGTGATCACATCAAATGCTAAGTCGATGTCGATGCCAAACTTATTTTCTTTTAAACCGGTAGAAATGTAAGGGTGCGTTTGTGCGTCCACATTGGGGTTCACCCGCAACGACACAGGCGCAACTGTATTCATGCGACGCGCCACCGCATCAATGCGCTCCAATTCAGCGACGGATTCCACGTTAAAACAATGGATGCCAACGGTTAGCGCCCTCTCAATTTCCTCAACGGTCTTCGCCACACCCGAGAACACAATGCGTTCCGGTTGACCGCCTGCCGCCAATACACGCTCTAATTCGCCACGTGACACAATGTCAAACCCTGCACCCAATTGCGCTAACACCTGCAACACCGCAAGATTTGAGTTCGCTTTAACCGCGTACGCCACCAAATGAGGGTGATCGCCAAATGCGCCTGTGTAGGCCTTAAAATGCTGGGTAAATGCGGCTTTTGAGTAGACATAACAGGGTGTACCGTATTGGTCGGCAATGTCACTTAAGGCCACGTGTTCAGCATGGAACACATTATTTTGGTAAGTAAACATACATCAATCGCTTATAAATTAAGGGGTGGATACGTTCGGGGTATCTTGAACGCCTTGACGTAAGGCCTCATCAACAGAGCGCGCTTTATGAGAGCCGTGCAACGCATCCGTGTCTGCGTGACGAGCTGACTGAGCTTGAAGTGATGCAGGCGCGTTCGATTCATTCGGTAAATACAAATCGCCTTTAAAACCACAGCCGCCTAAGCACGTCATTAGACACAATACGGTCATTAAATACGGAGTGTGAGCTTTCATGAATAACAGCCTATTATCATAGTCAGAATCTAAAGAACAATGCCTTGATTATAAACCAGTTCCTCAGCACTGGCTATGCGTGCAAACCGCTTAAGCGCCATTAATGTAGCCTACTCGCATCGAATTCTCACATCACGTATACTGAAAATATCCTCCATACATTACCCAACGTAAAAGGTTGAGATATGAGCTTACTCCCAAAAGATTACTTGGCCGCGTACGAAGCCACGCTACAAATCATCGAAGACGCCATCGATTCTCAAGGCGACGAACTGGATTACGAAAATCAAAGCGGCATGCTGACCATTTTTTGCCCAGATGGCAGCCAGGTCATCGTCAGTCGCCAAGCGCCCACCGAAGAGCTCTGGTTAGCAGCTAAAAGCGGCGGATTTCATTTCTCACTCGCCGATGGGGCAAAGATCTGCTGGCGCAGTACACGTGACGACAGCATGCACTTAAAACAACGCTTAGAACGTGTCGTTTTTGAACAATCAAGAGAGCGGATCACATTCAATGTTTAGTCTGCCCCGCTGGAGCATGTTGATTGCCTTACTGCTGTACACATTTCTCAATATTCAATCCACATACGCCAATGATCGCTGCGCCATCCCAAACAATTTGAAAACGTGGGATTACTACGCACAAAGCAGCATCCGAAAAGGTCGTGATTGGAAAAGCAACGAATCAACGGATTACTGGAAATTGGTGTACAGTTGGTCGCCTACTTTTTGCGCTCGAAAAGGAAACAGCGCAAAACAACTCGCTCAATGTCGTCAAGATTTTGGATTAATTGTGCACGGCTTATGGGCACAAAAATCCGGTACCACGAACATCCGACGCCATCCAAGAAATTGCGTGGACGCTCCAGCTGTGTCTAAGCGCATTTTAGAAGACAATTTCTGCTTAATGCCCGACGTTAAACTCATGCAAAAAGAGTGGGAAAAACACGGAACCTGTGACTTCAAAAATCCCGAAGAATACTTTAACGCAATTCAAATGCTTAACAAAAAAATACGTATGCCCGACAAGCAAACGGTCTTGTCGTTAGAGTCAAAAAGTGCACGCGAATTAAGCCAATGGCTGGTCGACAACAACCAAGGCAATGGATTATCACATGAGCACATTAACATAAGAAAAAGCGGACGAAATCTCAAAGAAATCAGTGTCTGCTTTGATAAACAATTTGAGCTGCGTTCATGCAATGAAAAAGGCTCATTTAAAAAACAACCTTATCAAAACGAGTATAAAAAGTACCCTGACCGAGATCATGAATACGATCAAAAAAAACACAACAGCGATGATCGATCACATGAACGCTCTCAAAAAAATCAATATCAACATCGAGACAACACATCAAATACTCATGACGAGGCGAAATCAAATGAGCCTACATCAGACAACATCCGCCTTCCCATATGGAAAAGTGTTCTGTTAGTCATCGTCAATGCCTTACTCGGCGTCATTAACAGCTAGCCTGCATTAGCGTCATGGATCTATTTGATCAGCTCGATATCCGCCAACACGGAACGCCACACAACCGCTTACCCTGCGATGGAATCGTCCATTACCTCGGCCCCATATTCAATCAAGATCAAGCCACAGAGTACTTCAATCAACTGTTAGCGAACATCCCTTGGCAACACGATCAAGTGGTTCATGCAAACACAGTCATCACCACTCGTCGCCAAATGGCACTGTATGGAGACACGCCGTTTCAATACACCTATTCAGGCATTACCCGAACGGCTCTGACTTGGAACAACACCCTTCTGGCACTCAAACAACGCATCGAAGAGATCACAAACAGTCACTACAACGCCTGCTTACTCAATCGATACGATTCAGGAAAAGACCGCATGAGCTGGCACAGCGACAACGAACACGAACTGGTTCCAAAAGCCAGCATTGCCTCATTAAGTCTGGGCTCGGTCAGACGCTTCTCATTCAAACACAAACGATCACCCGATGCTGCAGCAAACATTATCAACATCATGCTTGAAAATGGCAGTTTACTAATCATGAAAGGAGACACACAGTCACACTGGCTGCATCAATTACCGCCCACTGAATCGGTTTGTACACCTCGCATCAATTTGACGTTTCGACAAATGCGCACCTAAAACATAGAGTGCATAAAAAAACCCAATGCTCTGCATTGGGTTGTCTATCACAACATTCATGTATATGTTTTATTGCCTCGCAGAAAGCACCTTCAATGCTTTTTTACTTGCCGCTTTCACACGTTTTGGCGCAGTGCCTCCCAAATGATTGCGTGCCGCAACCGAGCCCTCTAAGGTCAACACCTTAAACACATCTGCTTCAATTTTATCTGAGAATGCTTGCAACTCTTTCAACGACAATTGCGCCAAATCTCGCTCTTCCTGAATGGCATAACTCACGGCTTGTCCCACCACGTCGTGTGCATCCCTAAACGGCATATCTTGTCGTACTAAATAATCCGCTAAGTCGGTCGCCGTTGCAAATCCTTTTAACGCAGCGTTGCGCATATTGTCCGCCAATGGTTCGATGGCAGGTACCATATCCGCATACGCTTTTAAACAATCCAAAACCGTATCCACCGTATCAAACAGCGGCTCTTTGTCTTCCTGATTGTCTTTATTGTACGCCAATGGCTGGCCTTTCATTAAGGTGAGTAACGAAGTCAAATGACCATAAACTCGGCCTGTTTTCCCACGCACTAATTCAGGTACATCGGGGTTCTTTTTTTGCGGCATGATCGACGAGCCAGTACAAAACCGATCAGGCAAATCAATAAATTGAAATTGCGCACTGGTCCACAACACCAACTCTTCAGAAAAACGCGACAAATGCATCATAATGACACTCGCTGCACTGTTAAATTCAATCGCAAAATCACGATCAGACACCGCGTCCAAACTGTTGCTTGAAATACTCTCGAAGGCTAATAATTTAGCCGTTATTTTTCGGTCAATTGGAAAGGTCGTTCCCGCCAAGGCAGCCGATCCCAACGGCATGCAATTGATGCGTTTTCGACAATCCATCAATCGATGATAATCACGCTCCAACATCTCATTCCACGCTAATAAATGATGCCCAAACGTAATTGGCTGCGCGGTCTGAAGATGAGTAAACCCTGGCATAATAGTCGCAGCTTCTCGTTCCGCCAATGCCACGATGCCCATCTGAAGTCGATTCAACTCACTGGCAATGAGATCCACTTGCTCGCGTAACCATAAACGAATGTCGGTCGCTACCTGATCATTACGACTGCGTCCCGTGTGCAGTTTTTTCCCTACTTCACCCACTAATTCAATCAGACGAGACTCAATGTTCATGTGCACGTCTTCTTGCGCAATGGACCAATTAAATTCACCTTTCTCAATTTCAAGTTTGATTTTTTTCAAGCCCAATTGAATCGCCTTCAATTCTTTCTTATTCAAAATTCCGCACTGTTGCAACATGTCCGCATGCGCTAGCGAGCCTTGAATGTCATGCGCATACAAGCGCTGATCAAAATTAACCGATGCGGTAAAACGCTCAACAAACGCATCCGTTGGTTCTGTCAGACGTGCTGAAGATAATTTAAGCTCTGATGCTTTTGTCGCCTTTTTCTTTGCCATACCATTTATCTTTACATTGTGGATTTGGCCTAATTATACAGACACGCCATGATTTATTCATGATTATTCATCGGCATCTTTTCAAGCACACATAAAAAACCAGGCCTTACGCCTGGTTTCTAAAATTGATTGACCAAGTGCAACCACTTGGTCATTGCTTGATACGTTGATGTGTCATGCCTATTTCTCTTAGTAAATCACTTGCTTTTTGTGATCATGAAGTCAACAGCCACTTTAATTTCATCGTCAGAACAGCTGGCACATGCGCCTTTTGCAGGCATTGCGCCCACTCCATTAATCGCGTTACTGTACAGCGATGATTTACCTTTAGACATACGACTCGCCCAAGCACCTACATCACCTAATTTTGGTGCACCCGCAGCTCCAGTTGTATGACATCCGGCACACGCCGTTTCATAAACTTCACCGCCTGGCCTTGGCTCACCGGTATTAACGGCAACAGCACACTTTGGATTACCTGATAAACACACAACACCCGCTGGCGTCAAACGTTCCAACAAGGCATTTTTCGCTTTATCCGTCATTGCAAATGCACTGACCGATGCCACGGCAATACACAGTGATACGATGGTTTTAATGAACTGCTTTAATTTCATGTACTGAATCTCTCTTTCACCTTAATAAATAAGTCCAAATCATATGGTGTATATGATTTGATTCATTGGGTGATTAAATAAGGCATCGCCTGATTTAATCTGCTTCCTGTTCTCTACGATCAACCCCAGATCGACGCTCTTCACCGGGAGGTGTATTCGATTGGTTAACACGACGATCTTTTTTCACTTTACGCTCTTCTAGAGTTTCTTCTAAGCTACCTAATAATTCGTCAACTAAAG